>JAESSX010000286.1 GCA_016763915.1 Rhodospirillales bacterium | reverse complement strand
TGGTGGGCAGGATGGCGTCCGGTATTTCGGCCGCGATGATGGCCTCGATGACGTGGCGTGGATCGGCTCGATATAGGTGGCGTCGGCCATATCGGGATCGGTCATGATAGTGGCCGGATTGGAATTGACCAGGATCACCCGGTAGCCTTCTTCGCGCAGCGCCTTGCACGCCTGGGCGCCGGAATAATCGAACTCGCAGGCCTGGCCGATGACAATCGGCCCGGCGCCGATGATCAGGATGGTTTTGATGTCGGTGCGTTTGGGCATCAGATCACCCCCAGCAGCGCCAGCACCAGCAGCACCGTCGTCGCAATGAAGAAGTAGATGTTGTAGCGGAACCTGTGCAGGACTTCTTTGAGTTTGCTCATGGCTTGGCCGCCTCCATCAGCCCGACAAACCGCTCGAACAGGTAGTGGCTATCCTGCGGGCCGGGCGAGGCTTCGGGGTGGTGCTGGACCGAGAACACCGGCTTGCCGTCGAGGCGGAGGCCTTCCAGCGTGCCGTCGAATAAAGACGTGTGGGTCTCAACGACGCCGGCCGGCAATGAGTCGCGTTCGACGACGAAGCCGTGGTTCTGGCTGGTGATCTCGACACGGCCGGTTTCCAGGTCCTTGACCGGCTGGTTGGCGCCGCGGTGCCCTAAGTGCATTTTCGAGGTTTTACAGCCCAAAGCGAGCGACAGGATCTGGTGGCCCAGACAAATTCCGAACACCGGCACGCCGGTTGCCAGCACGCCCTGGATCGCCGGCACGGCGTAAACGCCGGTCGCCGCCGGATCGCCGGGGCCGTTGGACAGGAACACGCCGTCGGGCTTGTGGCGCATAATATCGTCGGTGCTTGCCGTCGCCGGCACCACCGTCACCCGGCAGCCGGCCGAGGCGAGACAGCGCAGGATGTTGCGCTTGGCCCCGTAATCGACGGCGACGACGTGGAATTTCGGGTTGTCCTGTTTGCCGAAGCCATCATCGAGCGTCCATTCGGTTTCATCCCAGGCGTAAGTCTGCGCACAGGTGACGTCTTTCGCCAGGTCCATGCCTTCCAGCCCGGGCCATCCGGCGGCCTCGGCCTTGAGCGCATCGATGTCGAGGCTTTCGCCCTGGGCCACGCGCACGATGACGCCCGACGGCGCGCCGCTATCCCGGATCAGGCGCGTCAGGCGGCGCGTATCGACGCCGGTGACGGCAACCAGGTTCATGGTTTTCAGCCAGGCGTCCAGATGGCTGCCTGAGCGCCAGCTGGCGGGGTCGGCGATGTCGGCCCTCAGCACGCAGCCCCGGACGGCGGGCGTTGTCGTTTCCAGGTCCTCGCTGTTGGCGCCGACGTTGCCGATGTGGGGGAAGGTGAAGGTGATGATCTGGCCGGCGTAGCTGGGGTCGGTGAGAATTTCCTGATAGCCGGTGATCGAGGTGTTGAAACAGACCTCGCCCACCGCCTGGCCGGTCGCCCCGGCGCCGCGGCCCCAGAATACCTCGCCCGTCGCCAACACCAGAGCGGCGTCGGCGGCGCGAGAGAATCCATCCCCCCGGAACCTTGGTCCGGCTGGGATAGCAGGTGTTTCTGCGTCGGTCATGGGCGGGGCCTGGGTGGGCGTTTTTCGGGCTGGCCTTTCATAAGCAATCCCCCGCATCAGGTCAAGACTCCAAATTCCTAAAAGATGCTTATTTTTCAATGGCTTATTTTCGCGTCTCCCCTTGCTATTTATGCGGTTATTCGCTACTTTTCTCGCTTCCCACCAACATTATCAAGGCTTTGCCATGCTGCGCACGCGTCTCTCCGACGCCCTCAAGACATCTATGAAAGGCAGGGACGCGAAGTCCACCGCCGCACTCCGGCTGATCCTGGCCGCCCTCAAGGACCGCGACATCGCCGCCCGCGCCAAGGGCGACCGGGACGGCATTTCCAACGACGAGGTGCTCGGCATGCTGCAATCGATGATCAAGCAACGCCGTGAATCCATCGCGCTCTATGAAAAAGGCGGACGCATGGAACTGGCCCAGCAGGAAGCCGAGGAGATCGCCGTCATCGAGGAATTCCTGCCCGAACAGATGGGCCCGGACGAAATGGTCGCCGCCATCGAAGGCGTTATCGCCGAGCTCAAAGCGAAAAGCCTTAAAGACATGGGCCGCGTGATGGCGGCGCTGAAGGAAAATTACGCCGGGAAAATGGACTTTTCCAGTGCCAGCGCCGGGGTCAAGGAACGGCTGAGCTAGCCCCTGTTCACGCACTCCATTTTAATGTGGGTAAATCTGTGTATCAAAACGAACAACTCCCACCCCTTTCATCGCCTAAAAAAGAGTAAAATAGGGCGATTCGGCTGTTCGCCGATGATTGCTGTATTTTTTTTGGTCCGCCGATGGCTTTTTCCGATCAGTTCCTGGAAGATTTGCGCGCCCGGGCCGGGCTGGCCGACGTCATCGCCCGCCGCGTCAAGCTGACCCGCAAAGGCCGCGAACATTCGGGCCTGTGCCCGTTCCATAAGGAAAAGACGCCGTCCTTCACGGTCAACGAGGAAAAAGGCTTCTACCACTGCTTCGGCTGCGGCGAACACGGCAGCGTTTTCGACTTCGTCATGCAGACCGAGGGCCTGTCCTTCCCCGAAGCGGTGGAAAAGCTGGCGGGCGAGGCCGGCCTGGAGATTCCCCAGGATTCCCCCGAAGAACGCGAACGCCAGCAACAACGCCAAACCCTGTACGACGTCACCGAACAGGCGGCGCGGTTTTTCGAGCGCCAACTGTACCTACCGGGCGGCAAACATGCGCTGGACTACCTGAAAGGCCGGGGGCTCACCGACGACACCATCAAACGCTTCCGCCTGGGCTTCGCGCCCGATGGCCGCGGCGTCATGAAACAGGCCTTGGCCGCCGAGGGCATCGACGAAGGCCGCATGATCGCCGCCGGGATGATTATCCAGCCCGATGACAGGTCGAGAGATTCTTATGACCGCTTCCGCGGCCGGGTGATGTTCCCCATTTCCGACACCCGCGACCGGGTCATCGCCTTCGGCGGACGGATACTGGGCGAGGGCGAGCCCAAATACCTGAATTCGCCCGAAACCTCGCTGTTTCACAAGGGTCGCGTTCTGTACGGGCAGAAGATGGCCAGCGGTGCGGCGCGCAAGGCCGGCGTCATCATCGTC
>JAESSX010000026.1 GCA_016763915.1 Rhodospirillales bacterium | reverse complement strand
GAATTTGCTTCAGCTCGGCCGCGCTCGGCGGTGTTTCCAGGTATTCGATCACTTCGGGCTCGACGCCGTGTTCGCCCAGCAAGGCCAAGGTCTGGCGGGATTTGCTGCACCTGGGATTGTGATAGATGATGGTCATGGATAAACATCCTCCCGGTTTTTAAGTTCCTTTCAAATACTCCCTGTGGGCGGCGGAAGCAAATGTCCGGGCCGGGGATCAGAAAAGCAGATCGTCCTCGCCGGCGGCGTCGATGATGCGGCGCGCCATATCATAGGAAAATCCGGCCCGGGCCATCGCCGCCAGGTGTTTTTCGCGGGCCTCGTCGTCCAATTGGCGAACCGAGAACGGGCCGAGACGGCGGCGCCGGGCGAAGCGGATGGCGGCGGTCCGTTCCGGGTCTTCGTCGTCGAGGCTCAGCGCCGCCAGCGCGTGGCCGATATCGTCGTCGTCCAGGCCTTTCTGTTTCAGCTTGCCGCGGATGATCCGCGACGAGTTGCCCCGCCGGTGCAGGCTGGCGGCGCGGGCCCGGGCGTAGGCGCCGTCGTCGAGAAGCCCCGAGTGCAGAAACCGTGCGATCATATCCTCGACCAGGACCAGGCCTTCGGCCGGGTCGGTGTCATGGTGTTTGGCCGAACGCAGGACCTTGCGCATCATCACCTGCTTCAGGTTCGCCGACGAAGTGGCGAACCGCGACAGGTAATGCAGGGCGGAATTTTGCAGGTACCGGGAGGTCGCTTTACGGGGAATTTTCCAACGCGGTTTTTGCTGTTCCGACATGGGGGAATATTTACATGGCGCAGGCTGGCGCGCCAGCCGTTGGCGGTTTATAAGTCGGGCCATGCAAATGCAAACAAACCCGCCGACCATGGGCGCCGTCAACTGGATCGGGCTTTGGACGCTGTATCTGCGCGAGATCCGGCGCTTCCTCAAGGTTTTCACCCAGACCCTGGTCGCCCCCATGGTGACGACGCTGCTGTTTCTGGCGGTGTTCGTGCTGGCGCTGGGCGGGGCCGACCGCGTCGTCGGCGGCATACCGTTCACGGAATTCCTGGCGCCGGGGCTGATCGTCATGGCGATCGCCCAGAACGCGTTTGCCAACACCTCGTCGTCGATCATGATTTCCAAGATTCAGGGCAATATCATCGACACCCTGATGCCGCCGTTCACGGCCCATGAGCTGACCTTCGGCATCGCCATGGGCGGTGCCACCCGGGGCATTTGCGTCGGCTTCGCGGTCGCCCTGGCGATGGCCTTTTTCGTCGACATGAGCATCCATCACTGGGGGTTTATCCTCTATCACGGGTTCATGGCGTCGTTGATGCTGTCGCTGCTGGGAACCATCGGCGGCATCTGGTCGGAAAAATTCGATCACATCGCCGCCGTCACCAATTTCATCATCACGCCGCTGTCGTTTCTGTCGGGCACGTTTTATTCCATCCAGCGCCTGCCCGAGGGGGTCCAGATCGCGGCCCATTTCAATCCGTTCTTTTATATGATCGATGGCGTTCGCTACGGCTTTACCGGCCATGCCGACGGGTCGCTGATGGCGGGACTGGTCGTTATGGCCGGCGTCAATGTCGTCTTGTGGGGCGTGTGCACGGGAATGTTCAGCTCCGGTTATAAGCTCAAAAGCTGAGCCCGGGCACCGGGCCGCGTTTTTTTTATTGAACCGCCAAGCCGGTTGTCCGTTGACAGGACTCCTCCATATCAAGATACTTGGCCGCTTTCCTTGGGCCGGACCCGTATCAAGCGGGTCGCCAGAGGGATAGGAGAGCGATTCCGATGATTTCGCCGGTTATGCCCACCTACGGCCGGGTCGATCTTGCCTTCGAAAAAGGCGAGGGCGTTTACCTGTACACCGCCGACGGCCGCCGGTTTCTCGATTTCGGCGCCGGCATCGCGGTCGCCGGGCTGGGGCATTGCCACCCGCACCTCATCGAGGCCCTGGGGACCCAAGCGGAAAAACTGTGGCATTGTTCGAACCTGTACCAGATTCCCGAACAAACGCGCCTGGCCGAACGGCTGGTCGCCGCCAGCTTCGCCGACAGCGTGTTTTTCAACAATTCCGGCGCCGAGGCGGTCGAGCTGTCGATCAAGATCGCGCGCAGGTACCATTCCCAAAACGGCAATCCGGAACGCTACCGGGTGATTACCTGTGACGGCGCTTTCCATGGCCGTTCGCTGGCGACCATCGCCGCCGGCGGCCAGGAAAAACATCTGGCCGGGTTCGGCCCCGTGACCGACGGTTTCGACCATGTCGCCTTCGGCAACCTCAATGAAATGCGCGCCGCGATCACCCCTGAGACCGCCGCCATTCTGGTCGAACCGGTGCAGGGCGAAGGCGGCATCCGGCCGATGTCGCTGGACTACCTGAAAGGGCTGCGCGACATCGCCGATGAATTCGCCATTTTGCTGATGTTCGACGAAGTGCAATGCGGCATGGGCCGGACGGCGAAGCTGTTCGCCCACGAATGGGCCGGTATCGAGCCCGACGTGCTGGCCACGGCCAAGGGGCTGGGCGGCGGGTTCCCCGTCGGCGCATGCCTGGCCAAGGAAGGCCCCGCCGCCGCCATGACCGCCGGAAGCCACGGCTCCACCTTCGGCGGCAACCCGTTGGCGATGGCGGTCGGCAACGCGGTGCTGGATATTATCCTGGGCGACGGCTTTCTCGCCCATGTCGATGCCGTGGCGCGCCGGTTGTGGTCGCGGCTGGAAGATTTGAGCGAAAAATACCCCAGCGTGTTCGAAGGCGCCTCCGGCGCCGGGCTGATGGTCGGATTGAAATGTCTTCCGGAAAATTCCGCCATCGTCGAAAAATGCGCCGACAGGGGACTGCTGCTGGTGGCTGCGGGCGACAACATGGTGCGGATGGTGCCGCCGCTGATCATCGAAGACGCGCATGTCGACGAGGCCATAGGAATCCTTGAGAAGGCCGCCGGCGAACTGGCGGAATGACATCATGACGGCGATCAAACATTTTCTCGATATTGACCGGCTGGACACCAGGACTATCAGGGAGATTCTCGATCTGGCCGTGCGCCTCAAGCGCGAACACGGCGCGGGCGCGTCGACGCCGCTGTTCTCCGGCAAGACGCTGGTGATGATTTTCGAGAAGCCCTCAACCCGGACCCGGGTGTCGTTTCAGGTCGGCATGCAGCAACTGGGCGGACAGGTGGTGGTGATGAGCGAAGCCGAATCCCATCTCGGCCGCGGCGAGACCGTCGCCGACACGGCGCGCGTGTTGTCGCGCTATGCCGACGCCATCATGATCCGCACCGACGATCCGGAAAAACTGGTTGATCTGGAGACCCACGCCACGGTGCCGGTGATCAACGGGCTGACCGACTGGTCGCACCCGTGCCAGATCATGGCCGACGTGATGACCTTCGAGGAACACCGGGGCGCCATCGCCGGCAAGGTGGTGGCCTGGTCCGGGGACGGCAACGACGTCGCCAACAGCTGGATCCACGCCGCCGTGCGGCTGGGCTTTTCGCTGCGCATCGCGTGCCCTGTCAGCCTCAAGCCCGACCCCGGAATTCTGCAATGGGCGGCGGCCGAAGGCGGCGATATCACCATCACCGATGACGCCGCGCGCGCCGTCGACGGCGCCGACCTGGTCAATGCCGATACCTGGGTTTCTATGGGCGACGCCAACGCCGACGAGCGCCGCCGGGTGCTGGAACCCTACCGGGTCGATCAGGCGCTGATGGACAAGGCCGATCCTGAGGCCCTGTTCATGCATTGCCTGCCGGCGCATCGGGGCGAGGAAGTCACCGACGAGGTCATGGACGGCCCGCAATCGGTGATCTGGGACGAAGCCGAAAATCGTCTGCACGCGCAGAAGGGTATCCTTGCCTGGTGTTTGGGGTAGTATGGCCCATGGCGTTGCGGTTCAGAAAACTCCCCCCCGCTCTCTGCATGGCTCTGGTGGTGGTGCTGGCGGCCTGTGAGACGCCGACGCCGACACGCAGGCTGCCCGACCTGACCTTCGCCCATCTGGCCCCGATCAGGCTCAACGTCGCCAGGATCGAGGTGGTGAGCCGCTATCGGCCTCCCTTGCGCGAGCCCAATGTGGAACACCTGTTCCCGACGCCGCCGGTGGTGGCGCTCAAACGATGGGCCAAGGACCGGCTTCGCGCCGTCGGCAGCTCCGGCGTCGCCCGGCTGGTGGTCCTGAACGCCAGTGCGGTGGAATCGAGGCTGGCGCAAAAAACCGGCCTTACCGCGGCATTCACCACCCAACAGTCGCAACGCTACGACATGGCCGTCGATGCCCGCCTGGAGGTTTCGAGTCCGCTGGGTCAGGGCCGCGCGACGGCAAACGCGACCCGGTTTTCGACCCTTCGCGAGGACGCCTCGGTCCATCAGCGCGAACGCCTGTGGTTCGACCTGACCGAGTCCCTGGTGCGCGACTTCGACGTCGCCATGGAAAAGAACATGCGCCTGCACCTGGGGCGCTGGATTAGGTAAGGCCGCTTGGGGTCCCTTGGGGTCCCTTGGGCGTTTCAGGATTCTTCCGTTTGCTCGGCCCGTTTCCTTAGGTCAGGAAGAAGGGCGTTGGCGCGAAAGGCGTCGGCGATGTCCTTTGCGATGGGACCCGGGGGGTGGTCTTTCAGGCCGCCGTCAGGGAGCTTTTAGAGGGGGCGGCGCATTTACTTCACCGGGCATTCCTCGTTCATGTAGACGGACCAGAAATACCCCGGATTGCCGGGCACATGCGGCATCAGGAAATCATCGTCGTCAGATACCCCCGCCGGTACCCGCGATTTTTTGACCCAGCAATAGCGGTATTCTCCGTCGTTGAGGGTGCGCCAGCCCTGGTGGAAATTGTCTTCGACGAAGATGTACCTTTCGAAGAGGTACGATGATTCAAGCACGGAGACATTACCGATAAAGCGCCACGCATCGTTATTCCTCATGTAAACGCTGGCGGGACATATCGGATTGTTGCCGCAAAAAAAGGTCGTGGAGGCATGAACCAGAACCTCATCGACGCCGTCGTCGTTGAGGTCAACAAGGCCGTAGCTCAACAGCCCTTCGCGGCGAAAGATGTCTGCTACCGGCAGCCAACGCTGAAGGTTGGCCTGGAGGTCCTTGAGAAGGGCCGCGTAGATGGTGGTCTCGCCATCGGCGGGTTGCTTCAGGTCGACCCGGCTGTCGGCGCGCCCCGGCGCGGCCAGCATGGCAAGCACCAACACAATGGCCGTGAAGACGAAACGGTTCGCGGGCTTTCCGAAGGATGCCTTCATCGAGTTCTCCTAATAAGAGTATTCTGGAACTCCCTGAGGCGGGTTTCAACGGCCTTGTGCCGGAAAGCGGCAACACAAGCCTTGGGGCCAATACCTTTGGTCAGGGCCTGAATTCGTGCCGGTGTGATTTAAGGACGGCAGGGTAATCCGATCCGGTCGGAATCCCTTCGAAATCTTTCAAGAACATCGTCGACTTGGGCTCTAATTTTTTGCGGCATGGCGGAAAGCGTTTTTTGCGCTCTTTTCCCCGCCTCGGTTCTTAACTTTCCGAGGGGCAGACAATACTTGGCCATAAGGTAGATTACGTACTTATTAATTTGCCCAGTGTAAGGATCGATTGTTTCCGCGAGTTGAAACATAGCCTCTCCGTCCCCCCTGTTTGCTTTTCGCCGTAAAGCCCACGTATTGGAAACGGATTCCTGATCATCAGTCCAGGACCCACCGCTATCCATGGTATCGGGTCCCGGTAAGACGCGGTCATGGGAAACCGTGAGCTTGTATCGGGGGTCGGCCTTATTGGCAAAGGCAGCCATGGCTTTGGCTATCTCGAATCGCCGGTCGCACTCATCGGCGAATTGAACAAAAACGGCAGTGGGGACATCGACCGGATAGTGAAGTTTTATAAGTATAAGCCCGGCTTTTGGTTCATGATCCCATAAGTATTTTTTAAAAAGGATATCCAGAGGGGCTCGATAAAGATCATCCGCCGAGCCTTCGAATTCAAGATCGATCCGAATCAGACATTCCGACCTCTTGAAGCGAGGCAGGAACTCCAGAAGGTAATGTTTGTCCATCGCCGTCTTGTCGAGGACTCCCCTGTAAGCGGGGTGGAAGAATGACGAGGGTCTGCCTTGGGCCTCGACAACGCCGGGAACGGCACAGGTAAGGGCGGAAAAAACAAGAAAAAGTGTTGTTTTCAGGACATTCATAAGCGGCTTATAGCACAACCAGTGGTGAGGTGCGGCGAAGGTTGGTTCTATGCGAAGTAAAATTTGCTCCGGTCATATCCATTAGCACCTACTTTCTTCGGAGTCGCTTTTTGCCCTTCGGCAGGAAGATGTCCAAATCATGGCCGGCGGAGTTGGCGTTGGTATTCTGCTGTGGTGGAATCCACAACTCCACCTCCCAACCATGCGGATTGTCCCAGGGTGGCTCGAAGGTCTTATTTTCGGGAAGTCCTTGGACGGCTATGCTTGGGCGTTCACGGTGTTGATCGCCTGTTCTCTCGACGACCTGAGCACGTTTCCCGTTCTTGTCTAATGGAGGCCATTTTATACCGTACCAAACCCCATCTGCTCCCGTGGTATTGGTCGAGTGCCTGACCTTAATGGGACCATCGGTCTGGAAAATCTTTCTATTCCGAAAATCACGCGGTTCGGGCCGTTCGTTCCATTCGATCTTCGGCTTTGGTTGTTCAGGGCGTTTCTTGTCTACAACGACGGGGCTAGGCCTTTCGCCTTTCTGCCCCTCACCGCCGGGACCGACCAGTTTATCGAAGCGACCGCGCTCGTCGGGGTCCAGCTCGGCGCGCACGCCTTCGGTCAGGTTGCGGACTTGATCGGGCGTGCCCGACTTGGCCAGCGCATCGCGGACGACCTTGAACTCGGCCGCCGTGCTTTTGGCGTTGGCGCGGAAGGCGTCGGCGATGTCCCGGGCGGCGGGGCCCGGGTGGGTTTCGGGTATCGTCCGGCCGATAGATGATACAGGCGGCTAATCGCGCCAGAACGAGCGGCTGAACAGCACGATTACGGTAAACAGTTCCAGCCGGCCCAGCAGCATGCCGCCGGCGAGTAGCCACTTGGCCGTGTCGGGCAGCGGCTGGAAGGTGCCCGACGGCCCGACGATTGGCCCAAGCGCCGGGCCGACGTTGGAAATCGCCGTCGCGGCGGACGAGAACGCGGTCAGGAAATCCAGCCCCAGCAGGCCGAGCGCCAAAGCCAGCAGCCCGAACGACAGGAACCAGATGAAAAAGAAGCTGAGCACCGAGACCAGCACCTCGTCGGTAATCGGGCGCCGGTTGTAATAGGGGATGAACACCCCGTGCGGCTGCAACAGGTGGTGGATCTGGGTGCGGGCGGCGGCATAGAGGACCTGGAACCGGAAAATCTTGATGCCGCACGTGGTCGACCCGGCGCAGCCGCCGATAAACATGATGAAAAAGAAGATCGGCAGGGCGAAGCTGCCCCACAGGCTGAAATCCGACGTGGCGTAGCCGGTGCCGGTGATGATGGAAACGATATTGAAGGTGGCGAAACGCAGCGACAATACCGGGTCGAGCCCGTTCTCCAGCCACAGCCAGCCGGCCGCCATGATGACGACGATGGTGACCAGGGTGATGAACCACTGGACCTGGGAATCCGAGACCAGCGCCTGGAAATCGCCCTGCAGGGTTTTCAGATAGAGGATAAACGGCAATGCCCCGACGATCATGCCGACGGTGGCGATGATGTCGATGGTGGGATTGTTGAAATGCCCGATCGAGCCGTCGACGGTTGAAAACCCGCCGGTGGCGATGGTCGTCATGGCGTGGGCGATGGCGTCGAACCCGCTCATGCCGGCCAGCCAGTAGGCCCCGGCGCAAATGCCCGACAGCATCAGATAAATCACGCCGATGGCGGTGGCGACCTGGGCCGCGCGGGGCAGCGCCTTTTCCGACTGGTCGGAACTTTCCATGCGGAACAACTGCATGCCGCCGACCTTCAACATCGGCAGCACGGCGATCGCCATGACGATGATGCCGATG
>JAESSX010000285.1 GCA_016763915.1 Rhodospirillales bacterium | reverse complement strand
AGTTACATTGCACAAATCCTGGTCGGGGCCTGCACTTGAAATTGGTTGGATATCAACATTAATTGTTACTTCATCGGTTGAGCTCGGGCATGCTCCGCTGGAAATCGTCCATCTCAATGTTGATGAGCCACCAATGGTCAAGCCACTGACTGTGGATGTTTCGGAAGAAGGCGTATCTGCCGTTCCCGTTCCAGAAATGGTTGACCATGCTCCTGTGCCCACCGCGGGTGCATTTCCTGCTAAAGTAGCGGTGGTAACATTACACAAATTCTGGTCGGGGCCTGCGGCTGCGGTTGTTGGTATTCCTGCTACATTAATGACAATGTCATCAGTGGATGCAGGGCATACCCCATTGCTGATTGTCCATCTCAATGTGGACGAACCACTTATGGTCAATCCACTTGCCGTGGATGTAGGGTCTGCTACTACATCCGCACTGCCCGTACCTGATACGGTTGACCATGCTCCTGTTCCTGTTGTCGGGGTGTTGGCTGCCAAAGTAGTGGTGATTACATTGCACAAATTATGGTCTGGGCCTGCGGCTGCTACCGTGGGGCTGGCATCCACTGAAACCGTTACATCATCAAAAGAACTCGGACAAGTTCCATTTGAAATCGTCCAGCGCAAGATGGCTGATGCATCCAATACTAATCCAGTAACCGTTGATGTTGGAGATGATGGCGTGGTAATCGTAGCTGCTCCCGCAATTACAGTCCAATTTCCTATGCCGACAGTTGGGATGTTTCCAGCCAATGTTGTTGTTGTAGTGGCGCAAAGGTTTTGGTCGAGGCCTGCAGCTGCGGTAGTTGGTAAATCGTAAACAATGATTGTTACATCATCGGTGGAAGGCGTGCATCCGCCATTGGAAATAGTCCACCGCAATGTGGCCGTATCGCCAACTACCATTGCAGAAACGGTTGAAGTTGGGTCAGCAGGCACATCAACCGTAGCTGTTCCCGAAACCACTGACCAGCTTCCCGTACCATCAGATGGTGTATTTCCTGCCAAAGTGGTAGTGATTACATTACACAACCCTTGGTCGGAGCCTGCGGCTGCCGTTGTTGGCGTAGCTGCTACATTGATGATTACATCATCTGAGGAATAAGTTTAACTTCTTTGTGGTCAAGAGGAAAATAGAGCGTTTGTCTACCAGTGGCTATTGCAATACCACACACCCAACCTTTATTTCGTATTGCTCCTGATCCTTTATCTTTTAAATCCGGGTCGTAGGTTTCTAAGTCAACTGCAACAGTGTCAATGCCTTCCAAATCAAGTTCATTTAATTCTGGAGCCGCGCACATTACTTATAATCCCTTTCAATAATCATATCGATAAAATGTTTTGCCTTTAGTAAGTCTTCCTTTCCTCCTTTATAAGGGTGTCTACAGATATATTTAATAACACTTCCTTCGGGGAAAAGCAATTTATTCTCAATTACAAACTTGCTTGGCTGAATCTTCATTTTGCGATAATGGGTTCCTCCAATTTGTTTATTATATGTGCTCATCTTCCTCGTCCTTTTCCCAAGGTTCTAAGTTTGTTTCACCTGCGAAAATATAACTTGATTTCCCATGAAGTTCTTTTTCATTTTGTTGAAAATCTCTCCATGATTTTTTTTCAGAATAAGGTGCTGTGGGTACTCGTGGAGCAGGTTTATGTAAATCATAATAAGTTACTTGTAATGGATCAAAAGAATGTTCTCCTTTTTTTGCATTAGGTATAGGACGCCACATGAATAATCTTTGTTTACTACGTGTTATTCCTACATAAGCTACTCTAATTTCTTCGTGTCTATGAGCGTAGGTTTTTTCAGTATAATTTTTCCAAAAGAAGTAAGTCCATACATCACAGACTACAACGTTGGTAGCTTCTTTTCCTTTAACCGCATGAATTGTACTTAAAATTATATCATCCGCCCGGAATGTAGGGTCCCGGTGCCACACTCGTTGGAGGTATTTATTAACTTCTTCTACATCTTCCATGATTTTAATTTTATCTTTATTCGGGAGTTCTATTTCTGGATTGAAAACGTCTTTATCTTGAAATCTTATGTGTTTATACCAATCATTCTTAAAATTAAGATTTGGTTTGAAAAATCCTTTGGCCATCAAGTCTTTAGCAGTGTACAACACACTGTCTTCAATACTTGGGTGTCGGTGCTCAAACTCTTTTTTCTTTACGGCAAAGAAAGGCCTAGAAATACGGGGAAAAAGTTTATAAACATCCAAACCTATAATAGGTTTGTCATCTTTAAGGGTATCCCATAATTTTATTGTGTTAAGAACATCATCTTTAATTGAATAAGCTAGTTGTTTTTGCAACCCCTGGAAACCACTGTTGTATTTCCACACCAAGCCCAGCTTTACACATAATTGAGCCCAAGGAAGAATTTGCTTACCCCCTCGTGAACAAATAATCCAATCCTCTTTTTTCTGGAGAGCCTGAGAAAGATCCATGGGGTCAGATATTTGAAAAATGGATCCTTCAACCAGCTGCTTTGTCTTTGGATCTACTCGTGGTTTAAATATTTTTTCTTTCCTGTATTTAAGACTGATATTGTTTATGACTCGTTGAGAAAAATTTAATATTTTTCTAGGTAAACGATAGGATTGATTAAGAATATCTTCATTTTCTTTGGGGACTTTCCAGTTGAGAAAGTCCGCTGGACTTGCAGAGGTAAAATAAAAAATAGATTGGTCATCATCCCCTGCCAGATGAATATCATCACATTTTTCCCTTATCTTCCTGATGACAGCCCATAATAAAGGATTAAGATCTTGACATTCGTCCACGAAGACAGCGTTATACTTTGGAAACTTAATATCTTTTTCTAAAACTCGGCAAAGCATGTCTTCAAAGTCTATACGTCTATTGTCTTTTTTATATTTATTATAAAGAATGTAGGTGTGTTCTAAATCTTGTCGATGAATATTATTATATTCTTGTTCGTCGTGATGATCATAATAATGTTCAATAGATTTCCATGTATCTCCATGAGAAAAAGTTGTCCGAGCTCGTTGAATAAGTTTTAATTTTTTATCTACCAGGCTTGACCCCAACGTTTCGACATCAGCAAATTCTTCAGCATCAAACTCATCCGCTTTAGGCCACTCAGATACAGGAATATTGATGAGCATTCTAAATTGTTTTAGTTGAGTACTTCCAATCAGTTTAGGTTTAGGTGCGGGGAACTCATTGAAACATAAAGCATGAAACGTCCTGATAGCTTTTAATTGATCTGGTGTGAATCCTAACTCCTTTTCACATCTTTCTTTTAAAACTGTTGCTGTAGTTCTAGCGAAACCTATTAATAATAAATGTTCAGGAGGGAAGCCGT
>JAESSX010000284.1 GCA_016763915.1 Rhodospirillales bacterium | reverse complement strand
TCTGCCTCGGGTACGACAATCTGAACGGCGCCGTGTGGGCGTGCTGGTGGCCTTCGGCGATGCCGAACCAGTGGTTCTGCCAGGTGTTCCATGGTTTCCTCGAGGCGGGGCCGGATAATGCTGATCAGCAGGGAACGCGGAATATTGTTGGACTCGCTGCCACGGCCCTCGCCGACCAGGGGCGCCTTGATGATCTCGCGGTCGTCCGACGACGACGCCAACACACTGCCGTACAGCGTCTTCATGCGTTCGGCCTGATCGAGCGGCGTGGATAAGCCGCGCGCGATGTCATTGGTAACGTGGACCCCGCCGACGGGAATGATATCGGTATGCACCAGTTCGCCGTCGAAGTAGACCGCCATGGATGTCGTGCCGCCACCCATATCGATGCACGTCACGCCCAGTTGGGTTTCGTCTTCGACCAGGGTCGAAAGCGCGGACGCATAAGACGAAACCACCTTGTCATGGACATCCAGATGACAGCGCTGAACGCTGGTTTCCAGGTTGCGGACCGGACCGCTCAGCGCGCTGATGATGTGCATGTTGACGCCTAAGCGTTCGCCGAACATGCCGCGCGGATCGCGCACCCCCCGGTTACCGTCGACCGAATAGCCGACGGGGATGGTGTGTTGCAGTTCGCGTTCTTTGGCCAACCCGTCCTTCAGCACCGAAGGATCGAGGATGCGGCGCAAATCGGCGTCGCCGATTTCGTGCCCGGCGATGGACACCTCATAGGCGATCAGACGCGATTTCGGCTGTCCGCCCGACAGGTTGACGACCACGCCCTGGATGTTTTCACCGGCCATTTGCTCGGCGGTCTCCACGGTAGCCCGGATGGAGGTTTCGGTTTCTTCCAGGTCGACGATGGCGCCCGAGCGCAGGCCTTTGGACACCTGATGGCCTATACCGATAATCTTGAGCCCGTCTTCCGGCGCCGGGCCGGCGTTCTGATCAAGCCGCGCAATCAGGCAACAGACTTTGGTGGTGCCGACATCGAGCGCCGCGACAAGGCCGTTGCGGACCCTTTTTTGGGCTGTATTCTTTTTCATATCCATATCTCTTTTATGTTTCCTGGCGCTTGGCCTTGACCGGTTTGGCCGGGCGCGGCGGCCGGCGCACGATCAGCCGGTCCGGCAGGCGCAGGTCCAAAATCCGCACATCGCGCTCCAGCACCTGGTGGGTCTTTTCGTATTCGGCCAAACGGGTCCAGGCGGCGGCGGCATTGTCCTCGGGCAGGCGCACGTCGATATCGCCCTCAAGGCGCAGGTTCCAGCGCCGCCCGCCGACACGGACCGCGGCCTTGACCAGGCGCATCAGTTCGGGTTCCGTGGCCAGCGCCTGCAACAGCTTGGAGGCGTGCTGGGGCGCGTCCGCGCCGACCACCACCAGCAGGTCGGAAAACCGCTCCAGGCCGGAACGCAAAATGACATCGCCGTCGGTATCAATAAGGGCGAACTCCCCCTTGTGCTGCCACAACACCAAAGGCTGGCGTTCCTCAACGTTCAACAGCACGGTATCGGGCAGCATACGCTCGACCGTGGCCCTTTTGACCCATGGCAAGGCCTCGACCCGCTTTTGCGCGGCTTCCAGGTCAAAGGCGAAGATCGGCGCCCCCCGGGCCAGACGGATAGCAGCCAGAAGATCTTTCTGCCTGGTTTCGTTGCGTCCGATGACAAGGATTTCGTTGACCTTGAAACCCATTTTTGTCGACGCCGCGATCACCGCCCACCGGGCTTTATCCAGGGTCGCGGGAACCCAGCCCGACTGCCACACACGCCAACCGCCGCCGAGCGCCAACCCGATCAGCAGAACCATCAGGGATATTCGAAAATTATGCAGTCGCCAGAACGGAACCACCCGGCGGCGCGGCTGGCCGCGTTTCGAATTTCTCGGGCTTCCTGTCTTTTTCATGCGTCGCACTCCGCGTTGTCGACCATCCACACCACCAGTTCCTGAAACGAGATACCGGCGTACTTGGCCTGTTCAGGCACCAGTGAGGTCGGGGTCATGCCCGGCTGGGTATTGATTTCAAGCAGATACGGCCGATCTCCGTCGTAACGGAAGTCGGCCCTGGAAACGCCCCGGCAGCCGAGCGTTTGATGCGCCAGAACGGCGAGGCGCATAACCTCTTCGGAAACCCCGGGCTCGATGTCGGCCGGAATCACATGGCGTGAGCCGGCGGGCGCGTATTTGGCGTCGTAATCGTAGAATTCCCGACCGGTCCTGATATCGGTGACGGCCAGGGCCCGGTCGCCCATGACCGTGACGGTCAACTCCAGGCCGGGAATGAATTTCTCGACCATGACCCGGTCGCCGAACGGCCAGCCGGTGTCGTTGAACAACGGCTCATTCGCGCCTTCGGGCACGATATGGACGCCGACACTCGAGCCCTCGTTCAAGGGCTTGATGACATAGGGCCGCTCCATAATGTCGCCGGCGATGATTTCTTCGCGCGAAACAATCCTGTGCTCGGCGACCGGAATCCCGGCCTCGGCAAACAGCCGTTTCGCCATCGGCTTGTCCATGGCCAGCGCCGAGGACAGCAGCCCCGAATGGGTGTAGGGAATGTCCAGGATATCCAACAATCCCTGAACGCAACCGTCCTCGCCAAAGCGGCCGTGCAGCGCGTTGAATACCGCATCGGGGCGTGGGTACAGGCGCGTCAGCAACGCCCCCATGTCGCGTTGCACGTCAATCGAGGTCACTTTCATTCCGGCCTCGCCCAACGCCTGGACCACGGCCGCGCCGGAGACCAGCGAGACTTCCCGTTCCGCCGACCAGCCGCCCATCAGAACCGCCACATGCCGGGTCATGTGAGACCTCCCTGGGCGCGCCCGATGCGGCGGATTTCCCATTCCAGGGTGATGGCGCTGTCTTCGAAGACGCGGCGGCGGACCTCTTCGCCGAGGCCTTCGAGGTCGGCCGCCGTGGCGCCGCCGGTATTGATCAGAAAGTTGCAGTGCAGGTCCGAAACCCGGGCCTTGCCGCGCATGAGCCCCCGGCAACCGGCATTATCGATCAGGATCCACGCCTTGGCGCCTTCGGGATTGCGGAACGTCGAGCCCCCGGTCGGCGTCCTTAACGGCTGGGTCGCTTCGCGCTCGGCCTGAATTTCGTCCATGCGCCGCGTGATGGCGTCACGGTCGCCGGCAACGCCCCGGAGCCGGGCGCTAGTGAAAATCCAGTCTTCCGGCACGCCGCAATGACGGTATCCGAACCCCATGCCGGCCGGCTCTAGCCGATGCCGGTTTCCCTGTCCGTCGAGGGCTTCGGCATCGATTAAAATATCCTTGAATTCGGTCCCATAGGCGCCGGCGTTCATCCTCAGCCCACCGCCGATGGTGCCCGGAATCCCGGACAGGAATTCCAGCCCCGCCAGCCCGGCGTCGCGTGCCTCGCGCGCCACGGTGACGTCATGGGCGGCGGCCCCGGCGGTGACCACGTCGCCGTCGATATCGATGCCGGCGAAGCCGCGGCCGATCCGGATGACCACGCCTTCGACGCCGCCATCGCGAATAATGATGTTGGACGCCGTGCCGATGACGGTGACCGGGACCTGGGCCGGGGTGTCGCGCAGGAATCCGGCCAGATCATCGGCGTCGGCGGGCTGGAACAGGGCGTCCGCCGCGCCGCCGGTCTTGAACCAGCTATACTTCGCCAACGGCGCATCCTCCTGCAGCGAGCCGCGCACGGCGGGAAGGCGTTCCATCAGACCGGGGGCGGATTGCTTAGCCGGCATCATTCCCCGCCTCCCTGCCCTTGGCCCGCAACCGGCGCAACTGGTCCGGCAATTCGTTCGCCCAGCGGGTAATATCGCCGGCGCCCAGGAACACCACCATGTCTCCGGGTGCCGCCAGGGTGTCGATCATTCCGGCCAGCCCGCCGGGGCCCTCCAGCGCCCGCACCGTACGGTGCCCGTGACGCTCCAGCCCGTCGACCAAAGCGTCCCGGTGGATTCCTTCGATGGGGTCTTCTCCGGCCTCGAAAACGTCGGCGACGACAACCGCGTCGGCGTCGTTGAAGCAGGTGCAGAACCCTTCAAACAAATCCTCCAGCCGGGAGTAGCGATGCGGCTGCACGACGGCGACAACCTTGCCTTCGGTTGCCGCCCGTGCGGTTTTCAGCACCGCGGCGATCTCCACCGGGTGATGGCCGTAATCGTCGATAATGGTGATGGCGTCGACCACGTCGACGCGGGTGAAACGCCGCCGGACGCCTTCAAAGGAGTCCAGCGAACGGCGGATAACGTCTTCGCCGATGTCCATTTCAACGGCAATGGCAATGGCCGCCAGCGCGTTCTGCACGTTGTGTTCGCCGAGCATGGACAGCGCCATATTCTCGAAGATCTTCTCGGCGCCGGTCTTGCGGTCGGTGATATGGACATCGAAGCGCGCCGCTTCGGGCGTTGTCGTGACGTTAACGGCGCGCACGTCGGCCTGCGGGCTGAACCCGTAGGTGATGATGCGGCGGTCGGAAACCCGGGGAATCATGGCCTGCACCTCGCCATGGTCGATGCACAAGGCGGCGAAACCGTAAAACGGGATGTTGGCGACGAAACTATCGAAAGCGTCGCGCAGGCCGTCGAAGGACCCGTAATGGTCCAGGTGTTCCGGGTCGATGTTGGTGACCACGGCAATTGTCGCCGGTAATTTCAGGAACGTGCCGTCGGACTCATCGGCCTCGGCGACCATCCAGTCGCCGCCGCCCAACCGCGCGTTGGAGCCCCAGGCATTGATGATCCCGCCGTTGATGACCGTCGGGTCCATGCCGGCGGTATCGAGCACGGCGGCGATCAACGACGTCGTGGTGGTCTTGCCGTGGGTGCCGCCGACGGCGATCGACCATTTCAGGCGCATCAGTTCGCCCAGCATCTCGGCCCGGCGAACGACCGGAATCATGCGATGGCGGGCGGCGTGGATTTCCGGGTTGTCGGATTTGACCGCCGTCGAAATGACGATCACCCGGGCCTCGCCCAGGTTTTCTTCAGCATGGCCGATATGGATCGGAACGCCAAGGTCGCGAAGACGCTTGACGTTGGCGCTCTCCGTGACGTCGCTGCCCTGCACCGAATATCCCAACGTATGCAGGACTTCGGCGATGCCGCTCATGCCGATGCCGCCGATGCCGACGAAATGGATCGTGCCGATGTCGAGGGGAAGCGCCTTCATGCCGCCCTCCTTTCGTCGCCGTCACCGTTCGATGGCAGCAGCGTGCACACCATGTCGGCGAGACGCCCGGCGGCATTTTCGGCGGCTGAGTCCCTGGCCGCCGAAGCGGCCTTTTCCAGAATCGCCGGCAGGCCGAACAGGGAATCCAGCCGCGCCGCCAGATTGGGCGGCGTGAACGCCTGTTCCGGCATCAGCCAGCCGGCCCCGGCCTCGTCAATGGCGCACGCGTTGCGGGTTTGGTGGTCGTCGATGGCATGGGGGTACGGCACCAGGATCGCCGGGCGGCCGACGACCAGGGTTTCGGCGACGGTGGACGCGCCGGACCGCCCGATCAGCAAGTGCGCGGCGGCGAGACGTTCGGGCACGTCGTCGAAAAACGTTGCAAGATGGGCGTCCAGGCCAAGCTCCCGGTAGCGGTCCCGGGTTCGGTCCATGTCTTCCGCGCGGCATTGTTGGGACACCCTAAGGCGCTGGCGCAGGTCCTCATCGAGAAGCCCCAGCGCCGAAGGAACCACATCGGAAAACACCCGCGCCCCCTGCGAGCCCCCGATTACCAGCAGCGACACCGGGCCGTCAGAGGTCAAGGGCGGATACGGATGCCCGCGCATGGCGGAAACGGCGGGCCGAACCGGCATGCCCGTATGCACGACCCGCGCCGCGCCATGTCCGGGCAGGCCTTCGGCCTTCTCGAAGGACGTTGCGATGCTTTCGACCCGCGACGCCAGCAGACGGTTGGCGCGCCCAAGGACGGCGTTCTGTTCATGGAAGGCGGTCGGATAGCCGCCGACGGTGGCGGCGAGCATGGTCGGGATCGAGGCATAACCGCCGAAGCCGATGACGGCTTTCGGGTTGAGGCGTTTCAGAAGCCCGCGCGCCTGCCAGGTGCCGATAACCAGTTCCGTGCCGCTTTTCAGGCGCGCGAAGAAGCTCTTTCCGGCCACCCCGCCGGCCCGGATACGAAAGGTTTCCACGTCTCCGGCGACGCTATTGCCCTGCCAGGTATCCCCGCGGCGGTCGGTAAACACAGCCAGCCGGCAGCCCCGCTCCACCAGTTCGGCGGCCAGCGCCTGGGC
>JAESSX010000283.1 GCA_016763915.1 Rhodospirillales bacterium | reverse complement strand
CCTGCTTGCCGGATGGCGGCCGGGGTCAGGTGTCATGGCCGGCGTCCCCGGCATCCAAACGGCATACGGCGAAAGTGTTGAGCCCGAACTTGTGGCGGAAGCACGAAATATTGCTGGGCCGGAACCCGGCTTCGACCAGCATCGGCCACAGGTCGCGGGGATCGTAATAGGTCTTGTGGTCGTCCATTTCCTCGACGGTGCTGACCTTCAGCGTGAAGGCGGCGAATTCGAGGAACCACTTGCCGCGCCACGACGGCACGTTGATCAGGCACAACCCTCCCGGCGCCAGCAGGCGGCGCAGCACGGCCAGGGTTTGCCGGGGCTCGCCCAGGTGTTCGAGCACCGAATTACAGATGATGACGTCGAGACTGGCATCTTCGAGGCCGCTGACGGCGTCGGGCAGGAGGCCCTCGATGGCGGTGACGTGTGGGTGCTCTTTCAATTCCGGGGCCAGCGCCAGGTCGACGAAGGTCATGTGCCTGGCACCCTCGAGAAATAAACGCCCGACCTGGGCCTGATAGCCGCAGCCGAAATCGCCGATGCGCTTGGCGCTTGGGTCTTTCACGTAAGACCGGATGCGCCGCGCCGACAGCCAGATGCCGAAACGGTCGACCAGCGTCGGCGGTTTGGTCTGGCCGTATGACAGTTTGCGCGTCACGGGCGGCCTATTCCGCCGGCCCGCCATCGGGTGCAAAATACCAGGGAGGGGTCATTATCAACGACCCTTGGTATAAGCCGCGATGGCGTGCAGCAACAGGGTGGACACGAAGGTCAGAAACGACAACACCATGGCCACGAGACCGATCACGGCGAGATGGTTGGTGTTGATATTGCCGGCGAACACGGTAAACCCGGCGCCGGAATAGGCGGCGGCGAAATTAGCGGCGAGCACCAGGCCGACGAGAAACAAGAGCCCCGCGGCGATGATCGTCGGCGTGTAGGCGAACGTTTTCAGCCATCGCCGTCGAGCGTTTCCGGTGGGGTCGTACAGGGTTTCCGCCATGCAGCCGAGAAAAATGCTCTGCAGGCCGATAATGGACATCGTCGCCCCCAGCCACATGGTGTTGAGTGAAAAGGTGACGCCCGAGACGGTCACCGGTCCGGCGCTCAGGGCCATGGTCAGGACCAGCCCCATCGCCAGCAGCACGGCGCCTGGCTTCATGACGAAGAAATCGGCGCCGTAGATCAACATCGCGCGCAGGTTGATCCACCCGGCCTGCCACGGCGAAAACCAGCCGATGCGCTTGTGATGGCTGACGCGGCCGTGACGGTCCTTGTAGAATTTGACAGGCACCTCGACGGTGTCGAGCTTCATGCGCACCGATTTGACGACCATTTCCGACGCGTATTCCCAGGACTGCGAGTGGATGGTCATGGCCTTGAGCGCGTCCAGCGTGATGCCCCGCATGCCGCAATGGATGTCCGAAAAGCGGGTGCCGTAAATCAGGTTGAGCAGGAAATTGGTTATCGGCGTGCCGAAATACCGGTGCAGCGCCGGCATGGCGCCGGCCTCGATGGAGCCCCGGAAGCGCGACCCCATGATGAATTGGTGGCCGTCCCGGAATTTTTGCAAAAACGGTTCCAGCTCGCGGAAGTCATAGGTGCAGTCGGCGTCGCCAAGAATAACGTACCGCCCGCGGATCACGGGGGTCGCGTCCTGATAGGCGCGGCCCAGGCCGCGGCACGGCGTCTTCAGGACCCTGGCGCCCTTGGCCAGCGCGATTTCGGGGGTGCGGTCGGTGGAACTGTCGACGATCAGGACCTCGGCGGAGACACCGGCTTTGGCGATGCCCTCATTGCACCAGTCCATGAATTCGCCGACCACGGCCTGTTCGTTCATGGCCGGAATGACGATGGAAATTTCCGGCGCCTCGACGTCGCCGGGCGGGATCATCAGGACGGCTTCGTCGTCGCCCGGAAGTTTGGTGCGTGTCACATTGTCGGGCGCGGTGACGCTCATGACGATCCCCTGGTCGTTAAAAGAAAACGGGTAATGGCCCGGGATTGAACCGGCGGCGGAGTTTACCCGCCCCCGGTCCGGCATGCAAAACCCCGCCGTCAATATTGCCCGGGGTGTGGTCTTGGTGTTAACTTTTTACGGGTACCATTAGCTAATTCTTCTATCCTTTAAAAGGAACTGAAATGGATCAAGGATCATCGATTTCAAACCTCACCGGCATAGTGGTCATAATTGTTATTCTGTCGCTGACCGGAGTGATCGTGTACCAGCAGTCCCAGTTGACCAAAGCGGTTACCACACTCGCTACCGTTGCCGCCAAGTGCGCTAAGTAATAGCGTTTCTATCCCAAGGCCAGAGTCCAGGCATGCGGAAAGACCGGGTTGCCGTAAAACAGATAAACCGCCGCCACGCCGATGGCGACGCCGTAAGGCGTCGGTTGCGTTTTGGCGTCTTCGTGGCCAAGCCAGGGAACGGCGCCCAGGAACGATGAAGTGTCGCGGAATTTTTGCGCGATCAGAATCAGGCCGGCCAGAACCCCGCCCAGCACGGCGACCAGCCCGACATAGGCCCATAAATCGCCGGGCCCGATCCAGACACCGGCCGCGGCCAGAAGCTTTGCGTCGCCGCCGCCGATCAGGTTGCGGGAAAACAGGGCCAGCCCGACCGCCAGAAACCCGGCCCCGACGGCGTAATGCCAGGCCAGGGACGAAAATTCCATCCCCGCCAGCAGGGCCGTGGGCAGGAACATCACCGCAATCAGGATACAGGTCCCGTTGGGGATGATCAGGCGGCGGACATCGGATACCACGCCGTACCCTAAACACAACGGATAGGACGCCGCGGCCAGCCAATGCAGGGTTTCCAGGAATGCGCCCACGCTTGATTTCTCCATGCGGCCCGGAAGAACGGGTCCGGGCATGAAAAAAACCAAGGCCCGGGAATGTTCCTTGAAAACAGGAAGCAGTCTCAGGTCTTGGTTTCTTGTTTCATCATCGCCCTTGCGCGGTCTGCGCCCATGATGCCGGGAAACGGAGTCCCGTAGGCGGTCAGGGGTTCGGCAAAAAAGGCGATAAATTAAGTCTGTATTAAAGCCTACAGCTTATTGGCGACCTGGTTGAACATGTTGCTCAAGTCGGTGCCGAGAAGCGTAAGACCCGTAATAATAATGATAGCAATAAGGCCGGCGATCAAACCGTATTCGATAGCCGTTGCGCCGTCTTCGTTCTTTGAGAGGCTCTTAATGAGCCGGCTGAAAGTATTTTTCATTTTCCTTAACTCCTGTATCAGGTTCGGAATATTATTAGCCGGGCTTTCTTAGCAAGACCGACGGCGAATGCCACGAGAACCCCTTTATTAAGGCCGCTAGGGTGGCAAAAGCGATTCCCTAAGTCAATAGGATTGAACCCGAAAATTGTTTCTAAAATTTTACTAAAATTAAACGGGATCATGCCTGGGGGAGGAATATGCGTTTAACCAAATGATTGAAAAATAGTTATTTTTCAATCATTTGGAGAACAATCTCTTTCCAGTTGGCCGGGGGGCTGACAAAATACCGGGGAAAATCCCCACCATCCGCTGCGGCGACCGAAAGTGGAGTATTTCCGGTTAATACCGTAAGAAAAGTTGGTGAAATGATCAATATTCATGGAATCCGCAAAACCTTTCATTCGGTGGTCGCGCTCGACGGTATCGGTTTCAAGGCCCGCGACGGGGAAGTCACCGGTCTGATCGGCCCCAACGGGGCCGGCAAGACGACGGCTTTGCGGATTCTCTATACCGTGATGAACCCGGACCAGGGTTGGGCCCGCGTCGATGGTTACGACACCGTCAGCGAGCGGACCCAAGTGCAGGGCCGGATCGGCGTGCTGCCGGACAGCCGCGGTCTCTATCCGCGCCTGACCGCGCGCGAGCACGTTCAATATTACGGCCGCCTGCACGGCATGGACGGCGCCGCCCTGGCCCGGCGCCTGGACGAATTGATCGATACGCTTCAACTGTCCGAATTCATCGACCGCCGCGCCAAGGGGTTTTCCAAGGGCCAGGCCCGCAAGGTCGGCCTTGCCCGGGCGTTGGTGCACGAACCCCACAACCTGATCCTGGACGAACCGACCAACGGCCTGGACGTCGCCAGTTCCCGCGCCGTTCACGGATTGCTTCGCCATTGGCGCGCCAAGGGCCGTTGCGTGCTGTTTTGCAGCCATATCATGAACGAGGTGGCGGCGATGTCCGACCGTATCGTGGTGTTGTCGCGGGGCCGCGTCGTCGCCGAGGGCACGGTCGACGAACTGCTGCGCCGGACCGGGGAGACGACCATCGAAAACATGTTCCTGGCGGTCACCGAAGCGGCCGGCGGCGAGGCGGGCGGTTGACATGTGGACTAAGGTTTTCATCATCTTCGTCAAGGAGGCCGTGGACAATTCCCGCGACCGGCGCTCCTTGCTGGTGGCGCTGATCTATCCGTTGCTGGGGCCGTTGCTGCTGGGCCTGATGATTTCCGCCATCGTCGACGTGGTGACGGTGGCCAAGCCCGGCCAGGCGTCCCTGGCGCTCAGCGGCGCCGAGAACGCGCCCGACCTGGTCCGTTACCTGAACGGCCGCGGCGTCCGCATCGTGCCGGCGCCCGCCGACGTGGAAGGCGCCGTACGCGGCGGCGACCTGGAAACCGTGGTGGTGATCCCGGATGACTTCGATGCCAATTTCAAGGCCGAGAGGACGGCGCGGATCACGGTGGTCTCCAATTCGTCGCGCCTGCCGGGACTGATCGCGCTGAACCGCACGGCGACGCTGCTGGGCGACTTTAATCGCAAGGTCTGGGGCCAGCGCATCAAGGACAAGGGCGTCGACCTGGATGTCCTGCAACCGCTGGCGATCAGGAGCCAGGACGTCAAGGCGGGCACCCACATCGTCGAAATCCTGCTGTTGATGGTGCCGCCGCTGTTCATCTTCAACCTGTTCATGGGCGGCGTCTATCTGGCCATGGACACCACCTCGGGCGAACGCGAACGGGGGTCGCTGGAACCGTTGCTGGTCAATCCGGTGGCGCGCTGGGGCATCATGCTGGGCAAGTACCTGGCGGCGTTGCTGTACACCGCCGCCGGGGTGCTGGTTCAACTGGCGGCGTTCGTGGTGATCTTTCAAACCGTGGGCGGCGATTTCACCTTCGCCAAAATTTTCGACGTCACCGCCGTCGCCGTCATTTTTGTCGTCACGCTGCCGCTGATGATGGTGGCGGTGGGGGTGCAGTTCATCATTGCCACCCTGACCCGCAGTTTCAAGGAGGCGCAGACCTATCTGGGGCTGTTGCCGCTGGTGCCGGCGATCCCGGGGATGGTCATGGTGTTCGCGCCGGTCCAGGCCCGGGAATGGATGATGACGATCCCGATTTTTTCCCAGATGCTCGACCCTCGTCACCTTTTCAACACTATTATGCACTGGGACATCTAGCTTTGTTTAGCACTCATCAAGATCTTTATAAAGCCCTGGAGAAAATCACTAGTTTCAATAACCCGCAGTTGCGTGATGCCGCAGAAAACAATGAAGCGATAGAATTTGATACCTTAATTTGTGAGTTGAGACAAATGGAAAGTTGTCTGAGAGTAAGAAATTACCCGCTCTCTTTGGAGCTTGTCGGAGAATACCTCCTCCGTACTGTCGGCATTACTGACGATAACTTCAAAAGGCAAGATTTTCTAAAAGATGGATATCGGACTCTAAACACTGTTATTCTTAAATATTTTCTATTGAAAAAGGTAGGCCAGCATGAGAAAGCCGAAAAATTAAAGGATAATCTACTGTCGATAACTGACAATAACAATTTTAAAAACTGGATTGGATTTACCGACCCTTTTATCGACGCAAAACTATTCGCCATGCAAAATAAAAAAGAGGCTTTGGATGAGCTAGAACACCAGATTAATCGTGGATTTATCGCCACTATCAGATTTATAAGACAAGCTCCAACCCTTATAACCGATGAAATAGTCTGGGATGAGTATCGAGACAACCCTCGTTTTAAAGCGCTCGATAAAAAAGCGCATCAATTGTTAAAAAATTATAAACAAGAACTCGCGCCACTGATTGAACAATATATGACTGTAGTCGAGAACTATAAGAGTTAGTATTGGGCGAATAATAACAATGAAGTGTCGTTGAGAACGACCTGAACTGACAAGTTTAAAAACCGTCCTATCTATACCCGTATATAAAAGTTAACAGCCTTGT
>JAESSX010000282.1 GCA_016763915.1 Rhodospirillales bacterium | reverse complement strand
TCCCCGAAAATTTCGGACAAACGGCCGGCACCGAACCGTCGCATCAATTCCATCTGCCAGAACCGGTCCTGGGCATGAACATAGCCAAGCGCGAAATAGGCGTCGTTCCCGGATTTGGCAAAAATATGGGGAATCCCGGCATCGTCGCGCAGAACATCGACCGGTGCCTGGAGGACCGGAACCTCGACCGTCTCGTTGGCGCCGGGCAGGGTGGATTGGAGCCATGCCCAGCCTCCGCCGGCGGCCAACACCGCGATCAACACCAGTCCCGACAGGGAAAAAAGGATAAAACGCTTCATTCAGAATCCAAAAAGATATTCCAACAGCTTCCCTTAACCTGACCTTATACCAGGGATTAGTGCCTATAAATACCGGCGCTTCAAGGATGCGGTTGCCGCCTTTGTTGTTGTTCCGTTATAAGGGAAGGCAAGCGTTTCAAACCCGCTTCTTCCTCATTCACTTCACTTTTATAAGGCTTTTAACACCGATGACTGGTCCTTTGCATGGCTTGAGGGTATTCGATCTGACCCGGATTCTCGCCGGTCCCACCTGCACCCAAATTCTCGGCGACCTCGGCGCCGACATCATCAAGGTTGAACAAACCGGCGCCGGCGACGATACGCGGCGCTTCGCGCCTCCCTTCATCAAGGACCAGGACGGCGAAGACACCGCCGAGAGCGCCTATTTCTGCAGCGCCAACCGCAACAAGCGGTCGATAACGCTCAACATCGCCGATTCCGAAGGCCAGGACCTGGCCCGGCGGCTGGTCGCGTGTTCGGACGTGTTGGTGGAAAACTTCAAGTTCGGAGGCTTGAAAAATACGGCCTGTCTTATGACCAGCTAAAAGACGAAAACCCGGGCCTGGTGTATTGCTCGATCACCGGCTTCGGCCATTCCGGCCCCTATGCCGAACGGCCCGGATACGATGTGCTGATCCAGGCCATGGGCGGGTTCATGAGCATCACCGGCGATCCGGACGGGGAACCCCAGAAAGCCGGCATTCCCATCGCCGACCTGATGGCCGGCATGTATGCGTCGGTCGCCATCAACGCCGCCCTCAGGCACCGCGAAAAGACCGGCGAGGGCCAGCACATCGATATCGGCATGCTCGATACCATGGCGGCGACGCTGTCGATCATGGGGTCGAATTTCCTGTCGACCGGGAATGCCCCGCCACGGCTGGGCAATGCGCATCCTAATATCGTGCCCTATCAGGTCTTCGTCACGGCCGACGGCAATATCGTACTGGCCGCCGCCAACGACGCGCAATACCAGCGTTTTTGCGAATTCGCGGGCGTCCCCGAACTGGCGGCCGATGAAAAATACAAAACCAACGAGATGCGGGTCCGCAACCGCCGGGACCTGATCGAAAAGCTGCAGGCCGTGATCGCCCAAAAGCCGTCCCGGCACTGGCTGGAAGGCCTGGAAAAGGTCAACGTGACCTGCGGCCCCATCAACACCATCGATCAGGTGTTCGCCGACCCGCAGGTGCAGGCCCGCGGCATGGAACTCGAAATGCCCCATCCGGCGACCGGTGAGGCCCCGGTGCATCTGATCGCCAGCCCCATCCGGATGTCGAAAACGGGCCCCGATTACCGCTATTCGCCGCCGATTTTGGGCCAACACACGGACGAAGTTCTGCGCGAGCTTCTCGACCTGGACGCGGACGCCATTTCCGGTTTGCGGGAACGGGGCGTCGTCTGAGATCGGAATTCCGTCCTCTGCCGGTCTACAAAAATGTCATATGTGGAAGCATTCCAGACATACTGGCGTAACAATCCCACGATAAGTTACACCCGTCTAATCGTACGATCGGGCGTATGGCCGGGATTGTAATAATCGAATTCGACAGTTATTCATGGCGGGAGACCCCTAATGACAGAAGCCCTTGCAGAAACGGAAACAGAAATCGTGGTCGAAGAACAACAGAGTTTAACTACCCATCCCGGCGAAGATCTTGAAGATTTTGTCACCTTTACCATCGGCGACCAGATGTTCGGCATTCCCGTCCTCAGGGTTCAGGATTTCCTGACCCCGGACCGGATCGCGCCGATCCCGCTGGCGCCCAAGGAAGTCCGGGGGTCGATCAACCTGCGCGGACGCATTGTCACAGTCATCGACGTCCGGGTGCGCCTGGGGCTGCCGCCGCGCAAAGACGAAAGCGGCGGAAGCATGGCCGTCACCGTCGAACAAGACCACGACCTTTACACGCTGCTGGTGGACAAGATCGGCGACGTGACCGGGCTGTCGAAGAAACTGTATGAAAAAAACCCCGGCACCCTGGACCCCAAATGGCGGGAATTTTCCAACGGCGTTTTCCGCCTCGAAAAACAGTTGATGGTGGTTCTCGATATCGACAGCCTGTTGGATCTGAAAGACAAATAACGCCGTTTTCCGCCGCTTTCAGCGGTTTTGCGACCCCCCCCGATTGATGGATCGCGGCGGGTTTGTTATGGCCGCAATCAGCGAATACGGCGGGGCAGCGCCGGTCAGGCGTTTTTCAACAGCCGCGCGGCGTCCAGCGCGGCGTAGGTCAGAACCCCGTCGGCCCCGGCGCGCTTGAAGCTCAGAAGCATTTCCATCATGGCGGTGTCGTAATCCAGCCAGCCGTTGTCGGCGGCGGCCCGGAGCATGGCGTATTCGCCGCTGACGTTATAGGCGAAGGTCGGCACGCCGAAGGTATCCTTGACCCGGCGCACGATGTCCAGATAGGGCAGGCCCGGCTTGACCATCACCATGTCGGCGCCTTCCTCGATGTCCAAAGCCACTTCGCGCAAGGCCTCGTCGGAATTGGCCGGGTCCATCTGGTAGGTCTTTTTGTCGCCCTTGAGCGCCCCGGACGACCCGACCGCGTCGCGGAAGGGGCCGTAAAACGCCGAGGCGTATTTCGCCGCATAGGACATGATGCGGACATCTTGAAATCCTTCGGCGTCCAGGGCATCGCGGATGGCGGCGACCCGCCCGTCCATCATGTCCGAGGGCGAAATAATGTTGCACCCGGCCCGCGCCTGGACAACGGCTTGGCGGCACAGAATCCCGACGGTTTCGTCGTTGAGAATTTTACCGTCCCGGACCAGCCCGTCGTGGCCGTCGGAATTGTAGGGATCGAGCGCCACATCACACATAATTCCGATATCCGGGTGGGCCTTTTTGACCGCCTGCACGGCGCGGCAGACAAGATTGTCCGGATTATAGGCTTCTTCGGCGTCGGGTGTTTTGAGGGCCTCGTCGGTATAGGGAAACGGCGCGATGGCGGGAATGCCCAGGTCCTCGACCTCGTCCAGGGCCTCGACCAAGGCGTCGATGCCGAGCCGCTCGACCCCTGGCATGGACTGGACCGGGTCGCGCCGGCCGCCGCCTTCGGTGACGAATACCGGCCAGATCAGGTCCGCGGCGGACAGGCGGTGTTGCGACACCATCGCCCGCGACCAGGCATCGAGGCGGTTGCGCCGCAGGCGGGTGCGGGGAAAGCCGCCGCCAGCGGGGGAGGCTGTTTTATCCGAATGCTTCAAGGGGTCCGTCCTAAATGAGTTTTTCCGGTCGGCGTCATAGAAGTCTCCCGCCAAAACCTGGCCACCGGTGGCGTCGGTAATCTTGGGCATGATGTCGCGGGTCGGAATACGGTCGCCATTTTCATACCGGCGTACCGTTTCCTCGCTGGTTTCCAACGTTTTCGCCAACGCGGACCGCGACACACCGGTGTTATTTCTCCAAACTTCAAGCTTCATGGCCCAACCACTCCACGACAAAGGCGGAAACTTTGCAACAAAATAATCCACCAACTTGGTGGATTTCGCATGGCGGCGGATTGCCTCTTACCCAAAAGCAGCCATCAAACCCCCTCAGGATGGGGGATACCTTAGGTTTTGACCGACCGCCTCATGGCAGGCAGTCCACCAAGTCGGGCATCCCGAAGCAAGCCTCAACCATAGGGCTAGCGCTGCGTCTCAAAGGCTTTACCGGTTTCCTGAAATAGTTTACGTTTACGTAAACGGAAAGTGGTTTAAGATCCAGTGCGCGAGCCACACCAAGACCTGAATCCCGACCGACAGGAGACCAGAAACGTGCCTGATGAAACCATCCCCGTGGCGCCCCGCAAAAAGCCCGGAAGGAAGGGAAGAAAAGCCGCCGCAAAGGGGGCCGGACCAGCCAGAAAGAGGCCGCCGGTCCGTTTCGTCACCGCCGCCAGCCTGTTTGACGGCCACGACGCCGCCATTAACATCATGCGCCGTATCCTGCAGGGGGCCGGGGCCGAAGTGATCCACCTGGGCCACAACAGGTCGGTGGACGAAATTGTCACCGCCGCCATCCAGGAAGACGCCCAGGGCATCGCCGTCAGTTCCTATCAGGGCGGGCATGTGGAATTTTTCAAATACATGGTCGATCTGCTGGCAGAGCGCGGACGCCCGGAAATAAAAGTTTTCGGCGGCGGCGGCGGGGTCATTACGGCGGCCGAGATCGGCCAATTGACCGATTACGGGCTTAGCCGCATCTACACCCCCGAAGACGGCCGTAAAATGGGCCTCGAGGGCATGATTGAGGACATGATGGAAGAGGCGGGGGCGGTAACGCCCGGAAAACACCTCGCCGGTAGCCTGGAGGGGCTTAAAAAGGCGGATAATGCCGATCTGGCGCGTTTTATTACGGCGCTGGAACTGGGCGTGCTGCCGAAAAGCCGCCTCGACGCCATTCGCGCCCTGGCCGATGACCGGGTAAAGGCCCCCGTCCTCGGTATCACCGGCACCGGGGGGGCTGGAAAATCATCCCTGACCGACGAATTGATTTTGCGCTTCCGGCTTTTCAGCGATGAGCCCAAAATCGCCGTCATCGCCATCGATCCGTCGCGGCGCCGAAGCGGCGGCGCGCTGCTCGGCGACCGCATCCGAATGAACGCAATTTCGTCGCCGGATATTTTCATGCGTTCCCTCGCAACCCGGGATTCGAAAACCGAAGTGCCGGAGGCTTTGGACGACATCGTGCTGTGCTGCCAGGCGGCCGGCTTCGATCTGATCATCGTCGAGACGCCGGGAATCGGCCAGGGCGATGCCGCCATCATCGACAGCACCGATGTCTCGCTCTATGTCATGACTCCCGATTTCGGCGCCGCCAGCCAACTGGAAAAGATCGACATGCTGGATTTCGCCGACTTCGTCGCGATCAACAAAATGGACAAGCCGGGCGCTCTCGATGCGCTGCGCGACGTGCGCAAACAGGTCCAGCGAAACCGCCGGGACTTCACCCGTTCGCCCGACCGGATGCCGGTTTACCCGACCATCGCGTCGCGATTCGCGGACCCCGGGGTCACCGCCCTGTATCAGGGTGTTTTATCACAACTTAATATTAAGAATTTCAATAAGTTAAATAATAAAGTCAAACCGGTCGGTTTTGAGGCATTTGAGGCCGAATCTAAGACCGATTCGGGCCCGGACAGCACCCTCAGCGCCCACCACGACACGGCCATCGTGCCGCCCGGACGCAACCGCTACCTGGCCGAAATCGCCGATACCGTTCGCGGCTATCACCGGACCATTTCCGAGCAGGTTCTGATCGCCCGCGAACGCCAACAACTGACCGCCGCGAAAAGAATTCTGCAAAAAAGCGGCAAGCCGGCTGGCGACCTGGACGCGCTCATCAGGGCGCGCCAGAAAGCTCTCGATCCGCGCGCCCGGAAGCTTCTTGAAAACTGGCCGAAGATGAAAAAATCTCTCTCCGGCACGGAGCTTTCCGTTGCCGGCGGGGACGGCCGGGGCGAAACCCCGCCCGGCGGAGAAAGCGGACGAGCGGGTGACAAAAACATCCGTTTGAAAGAGCAGACTCTCTCCGGGCTGCTCATTTCGCGCGTCGCGCTGCCGGCTTATGAAGACGACGGCGAAATCCTCAAATGGCTGCTGAAGGAAAACCTGCCCGGACACTTCCCCTATACCGCCGGCGTCTTCCCCTTCAAGCGCGAGGAGGAAGACCCGACGCGCATGTTCGCCGGCGAAGGGGATCCCAAGGCCACCAACGAGCGTTTCAAGCTGTTGTCACAACATTCCGCGGCCAAACGGCTGTCGACGGCCTTCGATTCCGTGACGCTGTACGGTTGCGACCCGCACGCCCGCCCCGACATCTACGGAAAAGTGGGAAATTCCGGGGTTTCCGTGGCGACTCTCGACGATATGAAGGTGCTGTACGGCGGGTTCGACCTGTGCAGCCCGTCGACCTCCGTTTCCATGACCATCAACGGCCCGGCGCCGACGATCCTGGCCATGTTCCTCAACACCGCCGTTTCCCAGGCGCTGGAGCGCTTTAAAAAGCATAATAATCGCGCCCCAAAGGCCCCGGAAGCCGCCAAAATCCGGCAAACGGTGCTGGCAACCGTCCGCGGCACCGTGCAGGCCGATATCCTGAAAGAAGACCAGGGCCAGAACACCTGTATCTTTTCGACCGAATTCGCTTTACGGATGATGGCCGATATCCAGGAGTATTTCGTCGAAAACCGGGTCAAAAACTTCTATTCGGTATCCATTTCCGGCTATCACATCGCCGAGGCCGGGGCCAATCCGATCTCGCAATTGGCGTTTACCCTGGCCAACGGCTTTACATTCGTCGAGGCCTACCTCGCACGCGGCATGAAAATCGACGACTTTGCCCCTAATTTGTCATTCTTTTTTTCCAACGGGATGGACCCTGAATACACCGTTATGGGGCGCGTGGCGCGGCGAATCTGGGCGACGGCCATGTACTTCAAGTACCACGGTAATAAACGCTCACAACGCCTTAAATATCATATACAAACTTCCGGAAGATCCCTTCATGCACAGGAAATGGATTTCAACGACATCCGGACCACCCTGCAGGCCCTGATCGCGGTTTACGACAACTGCAACAGCCTGCACACCAACGCCCACGACGAGGCCTTCACCACGCCGACACAGCAAAGCCTGCGCCGGGCCATGGCCATCCAGATGGTTATCAACAAGGAATGGGGACTGGCGGCCAACGAAAACCCAAACCAGGGCGCTTTCATCATCGAGGAACTGACCGACCTGGTGGAAGAGGCGGTGCTGCGGGAATTTGAGCGCCTGTCCGAGCGCGGCGGCGTACTCGGGGCCATGGAAACCGGCTATCAGCGCGGTAAGATTCAAGAAGAATCGATGCTTTACGAAACCCGCAAGCACGACGGCACGCTGCCCATCATCGGCGTTAACACCTTTCTCGACCCGGACCCCCCAGAAATTTCCCCGGCGCCCAGCCTGCAGCGCTCCTCTGATGCGCAAAAAGACAATCAAATAAAACGCCTGCAAGCTTTCAAAAAGCGCAACGCCAAAGCGGCCCCGAAGGCCCTGGCAAAAATCAGGGAAACCGCTACCTCCGGCGGCAACGTGTTCGCCGTCCTGATGGAGGCCGTGCAATGCTGTACACTGGGGCAGATCACCGAAGCCCTGTTTGAGGCCGGCGGTCAGTACCGGCGCAATATGTAGTCCCCCTTGAGCCCGCCAGCCAAACGGGGCAGATTCAGCCATCGAATGAACCCGCCTGGAGGGAACGTGTTCCGTGGCCGATAAGGGTACGCCAAAAGACGTCTACCTGCCGGAAGTCCTGATTGAATACCGTCGGGTCGGCAAAATGCTCCGCGTCATCGCCATCGACCCGATCACCCGGATCGAAGTCATCATGATCGCGCCGTTGGATGCCACCAAGAATGAAATCAAACGGAACGCCGCCAGGAAACTGGCCTACGTGATCGCGAAAAAAAAGCAAACCGGGGAATTGTAAAACCGCGAGGCCGGGGGTTAAGCCCTTTTGCCCTTGGCGTCTTTCCGCCCGAGGCCGGATTTCTTGGCGAAGTCGGACCGGCGCTTGGCGTATTCGGGCGCCACCATCGGGTAATCGGTCGGCAGCCCCCAACGGCTCCGGTACTCGTCGGGTGACAGGTTGTAGGCGGTGCGCAGGTAGCGTTTGAGCATCTTCATTTTGCGGCCGTCTTCCAGACAGACGATAAATTCCGGCCTCACCGAGCGGCCCACGGAAACGGCCGGTTTTTTAGGCTTTTCCACAGCCGCAATAGCATAAGACGAAAGGCCGTGCATGGTGTTGAAGATGGCCCTGATAACGTTCGGAACCTGGGAATTGTCGACTTTGTTACTGCCCACATAAGCCGCCGCGATGTCGGCGGCCAGACGCAATACATCCTGACGCGGAACGCCCTGCGTTTTTTTCTCGGTCATTCCCCCGGACCTCCCTGAAACATAACAGCCTGTTTGGTTTAGGCTTCCTGGTTAGCCCGGAAACCCTTTTCAGTTGTATCGATATCATAGAAAGACGACCGAAACATGACAACCGGGAATCGGGTGGAAAGTAAAAAAACAGGAACCATTTATGAGACAGCAATGTTCCTGGGTGGGGGCAGGGCCGGCTTTATGGCCGGAGGTTGTCCGTTATCTAATCCTTGGGTCTGCCCCGAGTGCTTGTGGCCGCTTGGCAGAGCGATTCGATATATGGTATCTAGTTCGCAGAAATGTTAACCAACTCCAAATCCATATAGAATAAAGTCAGAAACCATGTCATCAGACGAGTCCCCGGAAACCATTGCCATTGCCAGCGATCATGGCGGCTATGAGCTCAAGGCCGAATTGAAGAAAGACCTTATGGAAAAGGGCTATACGGTGCTGGACCTCGGCTCCGACAGCCTTGAATCCGTTGATTACCCGGACTTCGGCTACGCGCTCGCCGGCGCCATGAAGGAAGGCAAGGCCCATCGCGGCGTACTGATCTGCGGCAGCGGCATCGGCATTTCCATCGCCGCCAACCGGCATTCGGAAATTCGCGCAGCCCTGGTCCATGATGCCCTGAGCGCCAGGTTGTCGCGCCAACACAATGACGCCAACGTCGTCTGCTTCGGCGGGCGCACCATCGGACCCGAGGTCGCCCGCGATTGCCTGAAAATTTTTCTGGAAACGGACTTTGAAGAAGGCGGGCGTCATTCCCGCCGCGTCGACAAACTCTCAGACCCTCAATAGGAACAATTAATAACTCATGTCTCTCTACGGAAACCAAGAACTCGAACGCTTTTTCTCCGAATCCCTGGCCGAGCGCGACCCCGCGCTGAAGGCCTCGATTGATGACGAATTGGGTCGCCAGCAGGACCAGATAGAGCTGATCGCGTCGGAAAATATCGTCTCAAAGGCGGTCATGGAGGCCCAAGGCGGCGTCATGACCAACAAATACGCCGAAGGGTATTCCGGGCGGCGCTATTACGGCGGCTGTGAATTCGTCGATGTCGCCGAGACGCTGGCCACCGACCGCGCCAAGGAGCTGTTCGGCAGCGTCTACGTCAACGTCCAGCCCCATTCCGGCTGCCAGGCCAACGGCGCCGTGATGATGGCGCTGTTGCAGCCTGGCGACACCATCATGGGGCTGTCGCTGGCCGCCGGCGGCCACCTGACCCACGGCGCCCCGCCGGCCCAGTCGGGCAAATGGTTCAACGCCGTCCAGTACGGCGTGCGCAAGGAAGACGCCCTGATTGATTTCGACGAAGTCGAAAGCCTGGCCGAGGAACACAAGCCCAAGCTGATCATCGCCGGGGGCTCCGCCTATCCACGGACCATCGATTTCGAGCGCTTCCGCGTCATCGCCGACAAGGTCGGCGCGCTTTTAATGGTCGATATGGCCCATTTCGCAGGCCTCGTCGCCTCCGGCCTTCACCCGAGCCCGGTGCCGATTGCCGACGTCACGACGACGACCACGCATAAGACCCTGCGCGGCCCGCGCGGCGGCATGATCCTGACCAATAACAAGGACTTCGCCAAAAAGATCAATTCGGCCGTTTTCCCCGGTCTCCAGGGCGGCCCGCTGATGCATGTCATCGCCGCCAAGGCGGTCGCCTTCCACGAGGCGCTCAGGCCCGAGTTCAAGGCCTATTCCCAGGCCGTCGTCGATAACGCCAAGGCGCTGGCCGAAGTGCTGATGGAAAGGGGCTGCAACATCGTGTCGGGCGGCACCGACACGCATCTGATGCTGGTCGATCTGAGGCCGAAAGGACTCACCGGGCGCGACGCCGAAGCCAGTCTGGAGCGCGCCGGCATCACCTGCAACAAGAACGGCATCCCGTTCGACCCGGAAAAGCCGATGGTCACGTCAGGCATCCGCCTGGGCACCCCGGCGGCCACCACGCGGGGCTTCAGGGTGGAG
>JAESSX010000281.1 GCA_016763915.1 Rhodospirillales bacterium | reverse complement strand
TTTTTTTTTCTCCATCAAGACCTTCTAATAAAGGTAAAGTGCACATCGCCGCCGCCAAGCCGTTGTCGGTATCGCGCGATTCCCTGGACCCGGCGGACGTCGAAAAAGAACGCAATTTCCTCGCCGAACAGGCCCGCGAATCCGGTAAACCCGAAAACATCATCGAGAAGATGCTCGAAGGCCGCATGCGCAAGTTTTACGAAGAGGTCTGCCTGTTGGACCAGACCTTCGTCGTGGATGGCGAGAGCAAGGTCGGGGGGGTTCTCGAAGACGCCGCCAAGGACGCCGGAAGCCCGGTTTCCGTGGCCGGTTTCCGTCTCTTCGTCCTCGGGGAAGGGGTTGAAAAGAAAGAAGAAGACTTCGCCGCCGAAGTTGCCGCCGTCGCCGGTAACTAAATTAGCCGGCTTGTCTATTCAAGGCCCGCCGATGGTGTAGAATACGACAACAGTTTTTGATCGGAACACCGCCATGCCGCCCAAGCCGAAATACCGGCGAATTCTTCTGAAGTTGTCCGGGGAAGGCCTGATGGGCAAACTGGATTACGGCATCGATCAGGAAACCGTCGAGCGTATCTGCAGGGATATAAAAGACGTCCACGAAAAAGGCGTGCAAATCTGCCTGGTCATCGGCGCCGGTAATATTTTTCGCGGGGTTTCCGAAGCCGCCAAGGGCATCGAGCGCACCAGCGCCGATTACATGGGCATGCTGGCGACCGTGATGAACGCCCTGGCCGTGCAAAGCGTGCTGGAAAGCATGGATGTGCCGACCCGCGTGCAATCGGCGATCCCCATGGCCACGGTCTGCGAGCCCTATATCCGCCGCCGCGCCGTTCGCCATATGGAAAAAGGCCGCGTGGTGATTTTTGCCGGCGGCACCGGCAATCCGTTTTTTACCACCGACACAGCCGCCGCACTACGCGCCGTGGAAATGAACTGCGATGCTCTTTTAAAGGGAACCCAGGTCGATGGCGTCTATGACGCGGACCCGAATAAAACGGAAGACGCCATACGTTTCGAGGAATTAAGCTACCAAGACGTGTTGACCAGGAATCTCAAGGTCATGGATACCTCGGCCATTGCGCTGGCGCGTGAAAACAATGTTCCAATCCTTGTGTTTTCCATTCACAATCCCGCTGGTCTGGCCGATGTCATTTCTGGCGGGGGTAGGTTTACGGTCATTCACTGATCGATCCGTTTCCATTACTCGGGGGGGAGTAAAACCGTGAGCACCGATATCGCAGAAATCAAAAAGGACGTTACCCGCCGCATGGATGGCGCGCTGGATGTTCTGAGTAGTGAATTCGGCGGGCTGCGTACAGGACGCGCCAGCGCCGGTCTTCTGGAAGCCATTACCGTGCAAGCCTATGGCTCGGATATGCCCATGAACCAGGTCGGCAACATCGGTGTTCCGGAACCCCGGCTGCTGACCGTTCAGGTCTGGGACAAGGGCTTGGTTTCGTCGGTGGAAAAAGCGATTATGGAATCGGGACTTGGCTTAAACCCCTCCAGCGACGGGCAACTGGTCCGGGTTCCCATTCCGGCGCTGACCGAGGAACGCAGGATTGAACTGGTCAAGGTGGCGCACAAATATGCCGAAGATGCCCGCATTGCCGTGCGCAACGTGCGCCGCCACGCCATGGACAACCTGAAGCACGCCGAAAAGGACAACGAAATTTCCAGTGACGAACACCATGACTACGCCGGTGAAATTCAGGAATTGACCGATGTTTCCGTCGGGAAAATCGACGATTTTCTGGTCAATAAAGAAAAAGAAATTAAACAGGTTTGATGTGATGGAAACGGTTTCCCTGCAAAAGAAAGACCAAGCACCACCTCCGCCCGAACATATCGCCATCATCATGGATGGAAACGGGCGCTGGGCTGAGGCCCAGGGGTTGCCGCGCTCGGTCGGCCATCAACGCGGCGCAAGCGCCGTCAAGAAATCCGTCAAGGCCTCGATAGCCATCGGCGTGCGGTACCTGACCCTGTTCGGCTTTTCGTCGGAGAACTGGAAACGCCCGGCCAGCGAGATCAAGGACCTGATGGGGCTGTTACGGTTCTACCTGAAAAAAGAAATCGCGGAACTCGACCGGGAAGGCATCCGCTTCCAGGTCATCGGCGACCGGGACCGCCTAGAGAAAGATATCGTCACCCTGATCGAAGACGCCGAAACCATGACCGCCGGCAATACGCGCCTGACGCTGACCATTGCGCTGAGTTACGGGGCGCGGGCGGAAATCACCGCCGCGGCGCGGCAAATCGCCGAAGATGTCGCGGCCGGGACCCTGGCCATCGGAGACATCGATGAGACCGCTATTGCCAAGCGGCTGTATACCGCCGACATGCCCGATCCGGACCTGTTGATCCGCACCAGTGGCGAGGAAAGGATCAGCAATTTTCTGTTATGGCAGTTGGCCTATACCGAACTGGTGTTCACCCAGGTTCTGTGGCCTGAATTTTCCGGCGAACACCTGAAAAACGCGGTCATAGAATACCACGAACGAGACCGCCGCTATGGCGTCACCGGAGGATAACCAAAAAACCAGCGGTCTGAGTGTCCGCATCGTTTCCGCCGCCGTTTTAGCCCCGGTTGTGCTGGGGACGGTGTATGCGGGATCTTATTTTTTCGTGATTTTGGTCGCCGCCGCCGGGCTCGTCATGGCCTACGAATGGAATAGACTGTGCGACGGTCTGCTTGGCTGGCGCCTCGTCGGCGCGTTATATATCGGGCTTCCCTGCTGGGCTTTGTTGTCCTTGCGCGCCGACCCCGTTGCCGGGCGCGATACCCTGTTCTGGTTGCTGGCGGTGGTGTGGGCGGCGGATACCGGGGCTTACACCTTCGGACGGCTGATCGGCGGCCCGAAACTGGCCCCCGTCATCAGCCCCAACAAGACCTGGGCCGGTTTAGCCGGAGGCATCTCAATGGCAGCCATCGTCGGCGTCGGCGCGGCGCTGCTCCTGGACCAGACGGCGGTTCTGACGCTGGCCGGTTTGAGCGCCCTAATCGGAGCGGTCTCGCAAGGCGGAGACCTTATAGAATCTTGGGTTAAACGCCATTTTGGAGTAAAGGATACCGGAAGCATCATTCCGGGCCACGGTGGCCTGCTGGATCGTGTGGACGGATTGCTGACGGCGGCGGTTGGCGTGGCCATTTTGAGCGCCGTGGGCAAGGGCAGTATTTTGACATGGACATGAACCCTTTGAAAATTCACCAGGCTGACAGTTCCGTCTCCACTTCGCGCAGCGTGACCATTCTGGGCTCCACCGGTTCCGTCGGGTGCAACACGGTGGAACTGATCGAAAAAAACCTGGAACAGTTCACCATTGAAGCCCTGACCGCCAACCGCAACATCCAATTGCTGGCCGATCAGGCGCGCAGGCTGAAACCGAAAACCGCCGTTCTGGCAGACCCCGAAGGCTATCAGGAACTGAAAGACGCCCTGGCCGGGACCGGCATTCATGTCGCCGCCGGCGCCGATGCGATCATCGAGGCCGCCGACCAGCCGGCCGACTGGGTGATGGCGTCCATTGTCGGCGCCGCCGGCCTGAAACCGACCCTGACCGCCGTCCGGCGCGGGGCCACCATCGGCTTGGCCAACAAGGAATGCCTGGTCTCCGCCGGCGACGTATTCGTTCGCGAAGTGAGCGACCATAAGGCTACACTTCTGCCGGTGGATTCCGAACACAGCGCCATTTTCCAGGTCTTCGATTTTGACAACGCCGAACGGGTCCACCGGATCATTCTGACCGCGTCGGGCGGTCCGTTCCGCGAATTCACCTTGTCCCAAATGGAAACCGTCACCCCTGAGGAGGCGGTGAACCATCCCAATTGGGACATGGGGGCGAAAATCTCCGTGGATTCCGCGACCATGATGAACAAGGGGTTGGAACTGATCGAGGCCTTTCACCTGTTCCCGGTTACCAGTGACCAGATCGAAATTATTGTGCATCCGCAATCGGTGATCCATTCCATGGTCGATTACGTGGACGGTTCCGTTCTGGCGCAGTTGGGCACGCCGGACATGCGCACGCCTATTGCCTACGCCCTGGCCTGGCCCAAACGCATGACCTCGCCGGCGGCCCGGCTGGCGTTGGAAGAAGTCGCCACCCTGACCTTCGAAGCCCCCGACCCGGTGCGGTTTCCGGCCCTGTCCCTGGCGCGCCAGGCCCTGGAAACCGGCGGTGCGGCGCCAACCATTCTCAATGCCGCCAATGAAGTCGCCGTCAGTCATTTCCTTAACCACCGCATAGGTTTTCTTGACATTGCGCGCATTGTGGGGGAAACCCTTAGCGCCGCAACCTGTGGAAGCCTGGGCAATCTCGACGAAGTCACCGAAGCCGATGCCGAAGGGCGGCGAATCGCTGAACAGCTCGTGTCTGGACTTTGAGAAAAAACAAGAAATGCCGACGGTATAAGGTGTCGGCACAAACGTCTCACCGGAAAGCAACTTTATGAATTTCCTGCTCGATTTCACCTGGTATAACATTATCCTGTTTTTGTTCGTGCTGACGGTGCTGGTCTACGTTCACGAATGGGGGCACTATTGGGTCGCCCGGCGCAACAATGTCCGCGTCGAAGTGTTTTCCATCGGCTTCGGTCAGGAAATTTTCGGTTGGACCAACGCTGCTGGAACCCATTGGAAAATAAGCGCGATTCCCCTTGGCGGATACGTCAAGATGTTGGGGCAATCAGACCTTCCGGAAGACGGAGAAGACGAGGAACCGCTGAGCGAGGAAGACAAGCCGTTTTCCTTCCAAAACAAGACCCTGGCCCAGCGCGCGGCGATCGTCGTCGCCGGGCCGCTGGCGAATTTTCTTCTGGCGATCGTCCTGTTCGCCGGCCTGATCATGATCGTCGGCATGCCACGCCATTATGCCGGTGTCGGCAAGGTGATGGAAAATTCCGCCGCCGCCGAGGCCGGTATCCTGTCCGGCGACCGCATCGTTGATATCGACGGCGAGACGGTTACGTGGTTTTCGGACCTGTCCGGATCATCAGCGCCAAACCCGGCGTTGCCATGAAAATCACCGTTCTGCGCGGCGAGCAGGAACGCACCCTGACGGTGACGCCAAAGGCCAGAACCCGCACCGGCGAGGATGGAAAAACCGTCGAAGTCGGTCAGCTGGGTGTCCGTTTCGACCCGGAACAGGCCCAATACGAACGCCAGGCCCCGTGGACCGCGGTGTGGATGGGGGTTCGCCAGACCGCCGCCCTGACGGGGAACATTTTCACCTATCTGGGAGAAATGATCACGGGCGAACGGGGCGCCGAAGACCTTGGCGGGCCGCTCAGAATCGCCCAACTGTCGGGCCAGATGGCCCGGTCCGGTATTGATGATCTTTTCTTTTTCATGGCCGCCCTTTCGGTCAATCTTGGATTGATTAACCTTTTCCCAATTCCTTTGCTGGACGGTGGGCATTTGGTGTTTTTCGCAGCCGAAGCCGTTCGCGGACGGCCTTTGGATGCACGCATTCAAGAATACGGTTTCCGTTTTGGGTTGATTCTGGTATTGATTCTAATGGTTTTCGCAACTTGGAACGATTTAGTTCACTTGAGAGTTATAGAGTTCATTAAAGATCTCATAACCTGATTTTTCTTTTCCTGGGGGTTACTTTGAGGCGCTGTTTTTGCTCCTTGGCTATTGGACTGTATGTTTCGGCCCTTAGCCTATTTCCGATATCCGTAATGGCCGGCGGCGGCCTGGACACGATAGAACTCGCCCAGTCGGCGGGAACCATCAAGGACGTGGTCGTCGAAGGGGCCCAGCGCATTGACCCGCAAACGGTCAAATCCTACCTGCTGGTGCAACCCGGCGACGTTTTCGATCCCAGCAAGATCGACCGGTCCCTGAAAAGCCTCTAT
>JAESSX010000280.1 GCA_016763915.1 Rhodospirillales bacterium | reverse complement strand
TTCGATGTTGGGAACGTCGCTCCAGTAATCTCTCACCGTCGCCTGGCTGACGGCGGCGCCGCCGGTGCCCAGGACAAAAATAATCAAAGCAAAGATGACTTCGGCCGCATAGGGAACCTTCCAGCGGCCGGGAACGAAAAGCGCGAAGAACATGGCCGCGATTCCGGCAAAGCCAAGCACCAGCATGATCGCGAACACAGTGTTTTGCTCGCCTAGTAAACCTAATGCGTTTTGCATAACACCCCCCGATGCTCCTATCGGAAGGAGCAAACCGTGCTTCCCATAATTCCTTGGCCAGGTAACAATGGCCAAGATACCCCTTTGATTTTGTTACCTTAGTTACTAAAACGGTAACTAGGCAACAAGATTCTTTCGTATAAGTTGTTGTCGGGGTTTCAATCTTCCCCTTCGATGCCGCCGAAGACGGCGTCCGGAAGTCCCTCCGGGCCTTCCAGTTTCGTCGCCCTTCCCTCACGAACGACAAATTTACCAGCGGGGGCTTCTATAAGAGCCGGAACCTGAGAAAAATATTCATCCATCCAATCACGGTTGTTGATCTCCATTCGACCGATGACGAATACACTCATTCCCGGCCCCCTCTGTCAGTGCCCCATACGCGGCAGGTCTTCCCGGCTCAACGTCAGCCGCACGGCGCCGGACAGGTTTTCCAGGACGCGATCCGTTTCGCCCTCAAGCATCAGGGAAATGGGCGTGGCTCCCAAGGTTTCGCTTTCACTGCGCAACCACTGTTGTTGCACATTCTGCATAGGCTCTATCTGCGCAATCGCCTTGTGCAGGGCGACGACAATCTTGAGGCGCTCCAGCACGCCGGCAATCATCGTCGCCGGCGGCGCCGTTCTCCAGCCGGCCAATTCGGAGGCGTCGAGGCCTGTGATGGCCGCCTGTTCATCGGGCGTCAATCCGAGTCCGTCCACGGCTTCTAAAAAAAAGCGAACGAACTGCATAAGGCCGATGCGTTGCCAGACCGCGTTTCGTTCCGCAGTGTTGAGAATCCTGCTCAGCGGAGAATTCGCCCGCAACAAACCGCCGTCGGGCGTATCGGCCAAAACGTGTTCGGCCATGTCGTCAATGGACATTTCCAACAACGCCTGCCATCGGTCCCACGCGGACATCTGGCCGGGGCTTCTTGTGCGGCATTGCGCCAACTCCGCCATCGAGCGTTTGATCAGATTCGGGTGTTCGCGCACAAGACCGATGAGCGCGCGGTGGAAAAGCAGGGCCTTTTCTTCAGTCAAAGCAAACATGGTCGGAACCCCTAAAAATGGATAATCAGAGAATTGGAGTATCCTAGATAAGGAATGACCGGGGCATTTTCCAGGGTTGCCCGCCGGTTTGCAATGAACAGCCCAAGGCCGGGCGCCCCCGTCTTGACGCGCCCCGCAAAGCCAGCCGGTTGTCACCCTTCGCGCTCGATGCGGTCCATGTCGGCGTCGGAAAAGCCGAAGTGGTGGCCGATTTCATGGATCAGGACGTTGCGGATGATGGCGGCCAGATCGTCGCCGGTTTCCGACCAGTAATCGAGGATCGGGCGGCGGTAGAGAAAGATCATGTCCACGTCCTGGGGCGCGTGAGACACGCTTTTCAGATCCAGTGGAACGCCCTGGTAAAGGCCGAGCAGGTCGAACGGACTCGCCAGCTTTAAGTCCCGTTCCACCTCGGCGTCGGGGAAATCGGCGATGCGGATGACGATGTCGGTAACGTGCCAGGCCAGTTCCTCCGGGATGTGCGCCAGTTCCGCCCTGGCGACGGTCTCGAAATCTTCCAATGTCGGCGGGTGAATGGGGCCGTTGCTCATGGCTGAACCTTAACGCCGCTTGAAGCCGCCGCCAAGCGGCCCCATCTGCAAGACCGGCCCCGGATCGACAGAGAACGGATGGATCATGGCGAATAAACTGACCCCCGAAGAAGTGGGCGACGCGATCAAGGCGCTCGACGGCTGGCAACGCGTGGACGGACGCGACGCCATCGCAAAAACCTTCAAATTCGCCGACTTCAACCAGGCTTTCGGCTTCATGACGCTGGTCGCGGCCAAGGCCGAGTCCATGAACCACCATCCGGAATGGTTCAACGTCTATGCCTCCGTGGAGGTCACGCTGGCCACCCACGACTCAGGCGGCGTCACCGCGCTCGACATCGAACTGGCCGGATTCATGGACGAAGCCGCCGCAACGTAAAGCCGCCCCGCTCTTTTTGAAGCCCTTTTTCCACACCGTTTTCGCCACCGTTGCGCGGCAGGCCGCCTTTTTTTGCTCGCGCCTTTCCTCCCCATCCTTCGCCTGCGCCTTTCGCCCGCGTCCTTCGCCTCCCATCCTTCGCCCGTGGCCTTCGCCTCCCATTCCCCCCTCCCTTCCGTCCGCGCCTTAACTCCCCCGCCTTTAACTCTCACGCCTTTGATCCTTTATGGTGTTCATATTATGAACGCGAGGATGACGAACGGCGGGTGGCGCCCGAATTTCCAGACCCGGGGCGGCGGCTGGGGTAATCGCGGGCCCTTTGCATCCGCCCCTTCTCCCGGTTGCGCCGGCGTTCGCGCGATTCCATACTGAGACCGGCCCAACCAGTGGAAGTCCGACTGTGAACACGCCCCTGTGGCAACCAAGCGAAGACCGCATCCGCCAGTCCAATATGACCGCGTTCATGACGGCGGTGGCGGAGCGCTGGGGCATCGATGTCCCCGATACCGATGCGCTGCACCAGTTCTCCATCACCGAGCGCGAGAAGTTCTGGCAAAGCGTCATCGACTTCGCCGAAATTCGGGCCGAGACCTGGGGGCAGCGCGTTCTGGTCGACGGCGACAGGATGCCGGGAGCGAATTGGTTTCCCGACGCCCGGTTGAATTTCGCCGAAAACATGCTGAGCCTGGCCGAAGGCGTCGACGCGGGCGCCGAGGCAATGGTATTCCGGGGCGAGGATGTGGTCGAACGCCGCCTCACCTTCGGCGATGTCCAGGGCCGCGTATCCGTGCTGCGCCAGGCGTTGGCGGCGGCCGGGGTCGGGGTGGGCGGCCGGGTCGCGGGCTACCTGCCCAACATGCCCGAAACCATCATCGCCATGCTGGCCGCCAGCAGTTTGGGCGCAGTGTGGTCGTCGTGCTCCCCCGATTTCGGCGCCCAGGGGGTGCTCGACCGGCTGGGCCAGATCGCGCCCAAGGTCCTGTTTGCCGTCGACGGTTATTTTTACAAAGGCAAACGCCACGATTGTCTGGCCAAGACCGCCCAAATCGCCGCCGAATTGCCCGGCCTGCAAAGGACGGTGAT
>JAESSX010000279.1 GCA_016763915.1 Rhodospirillales bacterium | reverse complement strand
GTCAGGCATTTTCATCCGGGTGGCTTTTGAAATATTCGAAATCCGCGGCTACCATGTCGGAGACCAGTTGCTTAAAGGTGATTTTCGGTTTCCAGCCCAGTTTCTCGTGCGCCTTGCCGGCGTCACCGCACAGGTAATCCACTTCCGTCGGGCGGAAATAGCGGGGATCGACCTGGATAATGGTGTTGCCGGTCGCGGCATCGATGCCTTTTTCGTCGACGCCGGACCCTTGCCATTCAATGGTAATATCCAGGTTTGTGTAGGCGTTTTCGGCGAATTCCCGCACCGTATGGCTTTCGCCGGTGGCGAGGACGAAATTTTCCGCCACCTCGTGCTGCATCATCAGCCACATGCCTTCGACGAAATCGCGCGCGTCGCCCCAGTCGCGCGTGGCGTTCAGGTTGCCCAGGTAAACGCAATCCTGGCGCCCAAGCTTGATGGCCGCCGCGGCGCGGGTGATTTTACGGGTGACGAAGGTTTCGCCGCGGGTCGGGCCTTCGTGGTTAAACAGGATGCCGTTGCAGGCGAAGATGCCATAGGCCTCGCGGTAGTTGTCGGTGATCGAATAGGCGTACAGCTTGGCCGAGGCATAGGGGCTGCGCGGCGCAAACGGGGTTTGTTCGTTCTGGGGGGCCGGCATGTTGCCGTACAGCTCGGACGTGGAGGCCTGGTAAAACCTGGTTTTGTCCTCAAGCTTCAGGATCCGGATGGCTTCCAGCAGTCGCAGCGGCCCCAGGGCGTCGGCGTTGGCCGTGTATTCGGCGGTCTCGAAACTGACGTGGACATGGCTTTGCGCCGCCAGATTGTAAATTTCGTCGGGCTGGGTTTCCTGAACGATGCGGATCAGGTTGGTGGCGTCGGTCATGTCGCCGAAATGCAGGTGGAAGGACACGCCTTCCTGGTGCGGGTCCGCATACAGGTGATCGACGCGCTCCGTGTTGAACGACGACGAACGGCGTTTGACGCCATGCACCTCATAGCCCTTGTTGAGAAGCAGTTCCGCAAGCAGGGCGCCGTCCTGGCCGGTGACGCCGGTTATCAATGCTGTTTTCCTGGTCACGAAATGGTCTCTCCCGCGTCTTTGTTGTTGGCCGGCCCGATTTCGCCAGTATCCAATTTTAAAGGCCGTATTTCCAGCCGGGAAAAGGCCCGCCCCCAGCGTCGCCTATGGGTTATGCCATATTCGGCCTTTGACGCAAGCCTGCTTTGCCGCCGCCGGAATACGCCGGGGGCGGGCAATCGCTATATAATTTTTGTCACTTCCTCCAGGGCTTCCTTGGCAACGACCGTGAACCCTTTTCCGAAATCGCCGGCGCGCGCGGCTTCGATGGTTGCGTTCAGGGCCAGCAGATTGGTCTGACTGGCAATATTGTCAATTTCTTCGGCCATGACATTGATGCGAAGAAATTCCGTGTTGAACTTTTCCATCAGTTCCTCAACACCATTGGCCAGCTTAATGCCCTCATCCACCGTATCGGAAAGGTTGCTGATCTGATCCCTGATTTCCGCGGACTGACCGGCGGCATCGCGCAACGCCACATTGGAATCGGTCGTCAGGGTGCGAATTTCCGAGGCATCGTTGGCAACCGTCGTGACAAGTTCCACTACGGAATCAACAAAGTCGGCCCTGTCTTTTGAGGACTGGTTGACGAGTCCTGCATTTTCATAAATTTGTTCGACCAAACTGCGAATGTGATCTGTGTTCTTCAAGAAAGCCTCCCGGAGTGCGTTGAAAAGTTGGATTAGATATCGGTATCTGTTCTATGGAAACCCTTGCTGCTTTGAACATCGGCCAGGGAACTGCTGATGGTCGAAACCAGAAAAGGGACAAGATAGGTTAAAAGCACCTGCCATAAAGCCGGCATTCCGCCATCGGCTAAAACCGGCCCCTGATTAATCAGAATGAGAATAGTGCCGACAATCAGGCTGACGACGGTCCCTCGATGGAGTGTCTTCCTTCTCATGAAAGCGGAGGAAAATTTCAATTTTACCTGTTCTGCCTGCATTTAGCGGTCCAATTCTTAAGTTCGTCCTGCCGGGTCTTTCAACGGTGTTTCTTTGCGCCTGCGGATATATCCGAAACAACACCCATTATTCAAAATTTGGTCTGCAATATAAAATTACAAAACTTCACAAATTAAAACTTTTTCGTGACACGGCAATAAGGTCAATCAATCAGGTTATGGGAACAGCCTTTTAACTGACAGCATTGGTGAAATTTTTTTGATCTGGTGATAGACCAAAGAAAACTTGTTGGTCATCGAGTGAAGTCGTGACGGACCACAAATTTATAAAACCGGATACGGGATAAAAAGCCGCAAGGCCAAGGCAAGGGGCAATAATAAATGACGCTTGAGTTGATAAAAGGGGCGGCCCTTCTTTTCGCCCTAAGCCTGCTGCAAAGCTTCAATGTCCGGTTATGACCCGGTGCGGACATCGCCAATTTCAGTTTAAGCTATTAGCAACCCTTTGGCCTGTTCTACAATACCGCTTAATTTAAATGGTTTTGGAGGGGTTTCCGGGGTAACACTTCTTCCAACACAGTCTTGCGGCGATATTTTACGTTAACGCCGCCGGCCAGGGGTCCGCATTAGGGTGGGTTTAAGTCTAAAAATCATTAGGAGTAGATAATGCCAAGCGACGATAACAACAATATGAGCGAAGAAATCGAGGCTCTTGTAGCAATGCTTCGTCAGGAAATCGGCAAGATCGAAGATGTTGCTGAAGAAATTAAGGCGATTGCAAGCCAAACAAACCTTCTGGCTTTAAACGCAACCATTGAGGCGGCTCGTGCCGGTGAAGCCGGAAAGGGGTTTGCGGTCGTTGCCGGGGAAGTCAAAGCCCTGTCCGGGCAAACAACTCAAGCAACTGAAAATGTAGGGACGGTGCTGCGTTCCCTGACCAATCACGTCGATGCGCTTGCCAGCCTGGCCTGATTAATACCCAGATCATCTGGTATCTCAGTCGTGTTCAAAGTTCCCTCTACCTTAAGAACATCACCGTCATTGAGGCGGTCCCGGAATACCCTTGGGGCTGTTGAGGGCATACATCAGGTCTACGCAGTCTTAATTTTAACAGTTCGGTCAACTAGGTGATGATGGGTCTGGTCGGCTTTTCGAAGAATGCGAAGAACCGTTCCAGCCCTTCGCCGGGCGCCTCCTCGGCGGGATAATGACCGCAGGGGCCGCTATTACTAGCTGGCGGTCCCGTGTGCCTCAGCCGCTTCGGCGATGCGACAGGCGATTCGACCGAACCGAAAGTCGCTGCCCGGCGCTCCCGCAACGAGGCATCCGATG
>JAESSX010000278.1 GCA_016763915.1 Rhodospirillales bacterium | reverse complement strand
TACACCAAGGTCTACAACGTGAAAGACGGCATAGTGAAGTGGCTCAAAGACAGCAATCCCGTGGTCAAATAGGCACGGTATCCGGACCGGGGAAATTCGCGCCGCTGCCCGTTCGAGACATAATCAACCGCCTGGGCGATTTGTGATTATCTCCGCTAATGTGTGGGGGAGGGGCCCGGTCGGCTATTCGAAGAATGCGAAGAACCGTTCCAGCACTTCGCCGGGCGCCTCCTCGGCGAGATAATGACCGCTGTTGACGGGGCCGCCGGAGACCTCCGCCCCGCAGTAGCGCCGCCAGACGTCCAGCGGCTCGTACCACTCCCCGATTTTGCCCTTTGCCCCCCAAAGCGCCAGCAGCGGGCAGCGGATCTTTTCGCCGGCCGCGCGGCTTTCCCGGTCATGGTCCAGGTCGATGGTGGCGGCGGCCCGGTAGTCTTCGCACATGCCGCGGATCATCTCCGGGTTTTGCACCGCCTTCAGGTAGTCGGCCAGGGCGTCGGGATGGAAGAAGCCGTCGCCCTTGGGCTCCCGGTTCGTGTGGGCGTGGAACCAGGCCCGGGGCGCCGCGTTGATGATGGACTCCGGGAGCGGGTGGCGCTGGGCGAACCAGAACCAGTGATAATATCCCATGGCGAAGGCCATGTCGGTACGCTCGAAATGCTCGATCGTCGGGATGATGTCGAGAACGGCGAGTTTCCGGACCCGGTGCGGGAAATCCAGCGCCAACCGGTGCGCCACCCGGGCCCCCCGGTCATGACTGCCGACGAAGAATTCGCCATGGCCGAAATGCTCCATCAGCTGGACCATGTCCCGGGCCATTTCCTTCTTTGCGTAGGGTGCGTGATCGTTCGTGGCCTCCGGCTTGAAGGATTCCCCATAGCCCCTGAGGTCGGGGCAGATCACGGTGAACCGTTCCGCCAGCGCCGGCGCCACGGCGTGCCACATGGCATGGGTCTGCGGATTTCCGTGCAGCAGCAACAGCGCAGGCCCGTCGCCGCCATGCCGCAATCGGATGTCGCCGCCGGCAACGGCGACGGTATCCAGGGTGAAGCTTTCGAAGAAGGGCATCGAACGGTTTCTTTTTTTCGGTTCCCCAAGATCTTCCGGCGGGAACCATAAACCACGAAGAATTAATCGGATAACGATAGCGGTCAGCGGCGGAACCAGCAACCGGCGCCCACCATCAGATCCGCTAATAGCCAAGAAGAGATATTATTTTGCAAAAAGAAATACAGCTTTAACTTTGCTGTTAAAATGTTCAACAATAAGGTACCACCTCAATCTGAAGATTTTGAATGGTAAATCGTCATGATTCAGACAAGCGGCGGGACTATTTTGGCTCATGCAAAAAAATATTATTGATAATACTGCTCCGCGTTTTGGTAATTTGATAGCCGTCCTCGCCGTTATGGTCCTTCTTATTATTGGGGCCATTTCATACCTTCGATACAATGATTTTATTCGCAACACGGCGAGCGTCGCGGAACAGTCAGTACTTGGTGCAAGTTCTCAGATTTCTTTGCATATCCAGGAATTACGTCACCGGGTTAGGCTATTTGCCGCGGATCGTAAGAAATTTCTTCAACGTCTTGCCATTTCCCACACAGACAAGGATTTGCTCAGCCGCCTGACAAACGAGGTGAAATTACATTTCCCTGATTATTTTGCTATCACCATTGCAAATGACAAAGGAGAAACTCTTTTAGAAGGCTTTGACCAATTTGTAGGAAAAGGCTGCCGTAGAGATATTCGTAAGTTCGTTGGCAAAATTGAAAAAAACGCTGTCTATATTCACTCAAGCCCGGGAAAGCGGCCATTTCACTTTGATATAATGGTTCCGTTCGAATACGAAATGGGTAAATCAGGCGTATTTTTTGTGAGTTTCCTGGCGTCTAACATTGCCAATATCATCAATAAAATGGAAGTGAAGGACCATAAACTTTATCTCCTGCTTTCAAGTGGAGAGAAAACCCTGAGCCCCATGCCGCAAGAGTTGATGGAAGCCGGGAACCAGCCTCACAGAATAGAAATTTCCGCGCTCGGTGCTCGTGACGAATTAACGCGAAACCCCATTTTGACAAATGAGGAGCGGGGGCAAATTCTATCGTCAAAACCAGTGGCGTCGACCCGATGGGTCCTGGTGGACCTTCCCTCAAGAAAATTCGTATCGTCAGAAATTATAAGCATTGTAACGGGTGGGACGGTTATTAGCGGTATTCTTCTCCTGATGGGCTTTGTTTTAATAAAGCAGATGAGCAAGGTAGATGCCTTACGCGCAATGGGAAAAACCCTTAAACTGCGCACCGACGATCTCCATACCGCATTAGCGGATGCACAGCTTGCAAACCAGGCGAAGTCGGAATTCCTTGCCCACATGAGCCATGAATTTCGGACGCCGCTGAATTCGATCATCGGCTATTCGCAAATGATCAGCGGCGAGGAAATAGGCAAACTCAACAATTCCAAGTATATCGAATATGCCAACGACATCTCGTCTTCGGGGCAACATCTTCTCGAGGTGATCAACGATATTCTCGACCTCTCGAAAATCGAGGCGAAGGAGGTCGAAATTGAAGAAACCAACATCGACATCAGGGAAATCGTTGAGGGGTCATTGGGATTCGTGTGCTTGCTGGGTGAAGCCAAAGGCCTGAATTTGAAAGACAACATTGCAGCGGCCATGCCGCGGCTTCGCGCCGACGGCCGCCTGATACGGCAGATCCTGATCAACCTGTTGACGAACGCGGTCAAGTTTACGCCCGAGGGCGGTCATGTGACCGCCACCGCGGGTCTTGACGGCCACGGGGGTATTGTCCTGGGTGTTGAGGACACGGGGTTGGGGATTGCTCCCGATGATATCCAAAAGGCACTGGAGCCGTTTGGCCAGGTCAGGAAAAATCCTGAAATAGCGTCGGAAGGGACGGGCTTGGGGTTATCGTTGTCGAAAAGGCTTGCGGAACTTCATGGCGGGACATTATCGATTGCAAGCAAAGTCGGCCAAGGAACGAAGGTGAAAGTGATATTCCCGCCGGAGCGCACGTTAAGAAGTTAATTTCAGTAACCCGAACGTCCCAGTCGGGGCAAAAGGGGACCGGGTTCTCAGCCCGGCAGAATGTGCGCTAATAACCAGGAAGCGACATTGCGATGGCGGTGGGTGGGAGCTGTCCGCTGCATCAGAAGCGGACATTGAGAAGCTGCACGCGCCAAGGCCGAATTGGATAAATTACACCAGGGTTCCCGTCAAATTTGCGCCGTGTTTTTGTTGCCCCCTATGCGCGACTAAGGTTATATTCCATATATTGAATATAATAATCTAAACAGGGGTACCAGTATGAAAATTAAAGTAAAATTCCTGAAGGTCTGCACTTGGGCCATCGCCTGGTCCGCCGTGGCTCTTTTCTCTGTGCATGGAGTGAAGGCCGAGGGAAATCTGTCAAAAGACGCCGCCTCAAAACTGATAATCGGCAACACTATTTCCGGCAAGCACTTCAAGGGAGCTAAAAACGATTCCTTTATCGCTAAGGACGGCACCGTCAGCACTCTGCGGGCAGGCAAGCCGATAAAAGGCCTTTGGAAATTCAAAGACGACGGGGCCCATTGCGTCAAGTTTGAAGGCAGAAAAAAGTTTAAATGCCTGTACGTCGCCGATATGGGGGGCGGCAAATACGAAAAACGCACGAAAAACGGCAAGGCGATTATTTTCTTCAGCGTCGTTGAGGGAAAGATGGAAGGCCTTTGATTGGTTTGATTCCGGCTGTTTTATAATTCCCACTTAAGGGCAAGAGAAGGGGGGCAGGGATGAATTTTTTTTCCACAATGGCAGCGGCCGGCGTTATTGCGGTTGTTGGAGTCTTCGGGGGCGCGGATGAAGCGCGGGCGCAGGCCTGTTCCGCGGGCAACAATCTTTCGACAACTTATGTGTCGGCGACGGTGGGCAATCGACTGGATGAAAGGTTCGGCCTGGAATTGGCGTACTTGATTTCCGAAATCAGTGATCTGAACGAGGATCAACGCGGTTCGCTGTCGAAAGGAACCCTCAAAGACCTGACCGAGGAAGTTGTTGTCACCGTCAAGGGGGAATCCCTGCCGCCGACGCCCACGACCCCCAATTACAATGTCAAAAACAGCTACCCCACCCGGTTTGCCGACTACGAACCCAGTCTAAGGGAATTTACGGATTGCGCGGCCAAGACAATTCTCGCCGCGCAATCCGGCGCAGTCTGGCAGGACGAACCTGATAAATCTCCGGAAAGCGTTGTTGCCTTGTGTAATGAAAGCCTGGAATCCTTCAGCGTTGATATGGGCATGGATGCCGTTGATGTTAATGAAACCGAACTGATCGTTTGGAAAACGTTCCACGATGAAATCGTTCGGATCAACGGGGCGCGGAAGAAAGGCTAGGGCCGCCTTGCCCGCTCAGGTGGTAACAAGCGGCCAGCACCAAGCAGACGCTCATCGTTATCAAAAGTTTCCGCATTGGCCCCTACTTTGTGCACCTCCTCAAGGATATTGCCGTTGTGAGGCTCCGATTATAGCCGAAATATCTATTGATATTCAGATCTTAACGCCGACAAACAGACCTTAATTCCGGTCAAGCCGGGGAAGCTTGTCCAATATCCAAGCAGGTAGCTATCAGGTCATTCTTGGGATTGTCGTTAACGTCCGCTTCTGGCTGAAAGCGGACATAACCGAAGGGTGCCGATAATGTCCGCTTTTGATGCGGTGGACGGCTCCCGCCACCGGGCGGCAGCCATTGGTGTTGGAGATAGAGTGAATATGCTGCAATATTCTACTTATTCGGTTATTTCACCAGAAGGCTGTGCGTCTATTTTATGGAAAAGCGCCGATAAAGCACCCGATGCTGCCAAAGCGATGGGAATTACTGCAAGACGTCTAAAAGAGTTAGATTTAATCAATGCCATAGTAGAAGAACCTGACGGCGGGGCACATAAAGACCATCCTGCAATGGCAGCTAAACTCAAAGCTCAACTAATGGATGATTTGCAAGCTTTAGAAAAACTGACAACTGAAGAACTGCTCGACCAACGCTACGAACGCCTTATGTCTTTTGGCGTTCGAGAAGAGTGGAGCTAAATTAGTCTCAAATGGTTGGATATTTCGACCATTGATTTTTAAAGTTAAACTGATTGATTTAAGTCTAGGAGCCTATTTTCAGACGGGCTCCTAGCGGATTAATCCAGGTTAGACGATTAGTAACTATTCAGTCAAAAAAGCTGACCC
>JAESSX010000277.1 GCA_016763915.1 Rhodospirillales bacterium | reverse complement strand
TTGAGGCCCGGCCCGGCGCGCCATGTGACCACCATCAGGGTCGGAATCCGAAACGGATAGTTCAGCGAAGTGACCGGATTGACGGCGTTGCCGAGACCGGAATTCTGGCAGATGACCGCCGTTCGGTGCCCGGCCAGCCAGGCGCCCGACGCAATGGCCACCGCCTCGCCCTCGCTGGCGGCGGCGACATAGGCCAGACGATCATCGCCGATGGCGCCGTTAATCAGCGGCGTCAGAAAGGAACACGGCACACCGGTGAAAAAATCCACCCCGGCTGCAAGCCCGGCGTCGAGAAAATCGCCGGCTTTGATCACAGGAACTTGCCGGCCCTGGTAATGTCGGCGGCGTCATCGACGTCGAGCCACTGGCCGAGAACGTAGATCACCCGGATATCGGCGCCGTTCTCGCCAAGCCGCCCGAACAGGTCGAGCAGGCAGGATTTCGGAAGGCTTCCGTCTTTGCCCATGGCCTCGATCTCGGCCCGCACCAATTCGCTGCCGCGCCCGTTGAGGCGGGAAACGCCGATCCATTCACCGTCCACGTCGGCGTCTTCTAGGTCGTTGCCGATGCGCGACAGGGCCACGGGGTCGTCGTCCAGGTAATCGTCGGAAAAGGGCCTCGAGCATTTCACCAGATCGCGCACCCGGTCATCGGTCTCGGACTTGCGGTCCTTCCACAGCGCATCGACCAGCAACGTGATGTCGGCGTCGCTCGCCAACAACTGGTCCAGGTAATATTGCCGGAACAGAATATCGCCGTAAGACACAATGCAATCATCGTGGATATGATCGACAGCGCACGACAGGCTGGCGACTTCGCCGGTGTTGGCGAACATATCGTTATCCACGGTGGTAATGGACGGCAGATTGATCTTGTCCTTCTTGTAGCCGCGCACGACGACCACATCACCGATACCGGCGCTTTTGTAGGTATCCACCAGATGCGCCAACAACGGTTTGCCGCGCACGTCGATCATGACCTTCGGCTTGTCTTCGGTCAGCGGCCCCAGTTGCTCGCCCCGGGACGCCGCCAGAATCACGGCATGGGGTCTTGCGCCCTGCTGCGGCAGATATTTCTTTTCCGCCTCGGCCAGTTCATCGTTACCGGTCAGTTCGAACACTTCTTTGACCATGACCATTTTACCATCGACCCCGGCCAGGCTTTCCTCGCGGAAAATCTGGGCCGACGTTTCGCGCATGGCGGTGATCGCGGCGCGCATATTGTGGTTGGCCCAGATGGCCAGGGATACGCCCATCTTGCGGAACTCGTCGGTCGGCGTGCGGTAGTACTTGGTCGGCACGATCACGATGGGACACCGACCGCCCCATTCCTTGGCAAAAGATTCGATTTCTTCCGCCGTGGACAGTTTGGAATGCACCAACAAGGCATCGGCCCCGGCGGCGTGATAGGCCTCGGCGCGCTTCAGCGCTTCGGCCAGCCCGCGCCCGGCGATAAAGGCTTCCAGCCGGGCGACGATGGAGAAACTGTCATCGAGCTGGCTGTCCTTGCCGGCCTTGATCTTGCCGCAGAATTCATCGATGTCGGCCAGCGGCTGGCCTTCACCCAGAAACGAGTTGGTTTTCGGAAACAGCTTGTCCTCGATGCAGATGCCGGCGATGCCGCGCTGGCACAGTTTGGCCACCGCGCGGCGCATGTTGTTGAAGTTGCCCCAACCGGTATCGCCGTCGACCAGGATCGGAACACTGGTCGCGTCGGCCATGAATTCCAGGACATCCATGATCTGGGTCCAGGACGCCTCGTTGTTGTCGCGCACGCCGAGCGCCGCGGACATCGACAACCCGGACGCCCAGATGCCCTTGAAACCGGCTTCCTCGACGATTTTCGCCGACAGGCCGTTGTGGGCCTCCATCAGGAATTCCAACTCCGGCGACATCAACAGAGCGCGTAATTGCTCCGTTTTCGTAGGCCTACGAGACTGCTCACCCTGGTTTCGGCTGATCGCACCTTGCATAGAACTTGTTCCTTTTCGTATAAAGATTTTCGGTTGTCGGCATATAACCCCTGTTTCCATGTCGATTCAAGGGGCGTGGGAAGCGGAGCCATGGGGGATTATTCAGAAATAACGCCACCGCCATATTGAAGCCCGGGGCCGCAAGGCTTAGTATCCGCCGGTCCGACGAACCCATTCCCCCTGATTTGAGGAAATTTCATGCTCAACACACCGGTCCTCAGGCCTGAGCAAATCGAAACTTTCGAGCACGACGGATTTCTGGTTCTCGAACAAGCCTTCGACGCCGACGAAGTGGCCCGCATCAACGCCTGGACACAGGAACTGGCGGCCCTGCCCGAAGAGACCGGTAAGCATTGGGTGTATCACGAAAAAAGCCTGAAAGGCGACGGCGCCGACCTGATCAGCAGGATCGAGAACATAGCCCCCTTCCATGCCGGGTTCGCCGAACTGAGCGCCGTGCTGAAGACCCCCGTGGCGCAGCTTCTGGAAGAACCGGCGGCGTTGTTCAAGGAAAAGGTCAATTTCAAGATGGCCGGCGGCGACGGTTTCAAACCGCACCAGGATTCCCAGGCCGGCTGGGACACCTATGCGGATTTTTTCATCAGCGTCCTGGTCAGCATCGACGAAGCGACCGTGGAAAACGGCTGCCTGCAGATGTGCGCCGGACACCATCAAGAGGGTTTGTTCAAGTCCTGGGAGCCCTTGAGCGAAGACGACATGGCCGACATGGAATTCGTGCACTGCCCGACCAAGCCGGGCGACGTGGTGTTTTTCGACTGCTTCACGCCGCATGCGTCGGAACCCAACATGACCGATACCACCCGGCGCATTTTTTACGCCACCTATAACCGGGCATCGGCCGGCGACCACATGGCCCAGTATTACGCCGACAAGCACAAGAGTTTTCCGCCCGATATCGACCGCGACCCCGACAAAGAATACGTCTTCCGGGTCTAGGAAAAACAAGCCGCACCTGTCATGGACCCCTTTGTTTTCACCCTGGTCCTGACGGCGGCGGTTCTTCACGCCAGCTGGAACGCGTTAATAAAGATCAGCGGCGATCCCTGGGTGCGCCTCGCCCTGACCAACTTCCTGGGCACGGTTTTCGGCCTGGCATTCCTGCCTTTTGTCGCCTTTCCCAACGCCGAGGCCTGGCCGTTCATTCTCAGCTCCGTCGTCATCCACCAGTTTTACTTCGTCTTCGTCTGCCTGCAGTACCGCTACGGCGACCTAAGCCACGTCTATCCCATCTCGCGCGGGGTC
>JAESSX010000276.1 GCA_016763915.1 Rhodospirillales bacterium | reverse complement strand
ATCTGATCGGCAGCTACATGGCCGTCGACCTGATCAATCCGAAAACCGGCGAAATCTACATCGAGGCCGGTGGCGAGATCACCGAAGAAACGATGGAAGTCCTGGATAACGCGAAAATCAACGAAATCGTCACCCTCGCCATCGACCACGTCAATGTCGGCCCGTATATCCGCAATACCCTGACGGTCGATAAAAATACCAACCGCGAGGAAGCGTTGATTGATATTTACCGGGTCATGCGTCCGGGCGAACCGCCGACCCTAGAAACCGCTGAGACACTCTTCGGCAGCCTGTTCTTCAATTCCGATCGCTACGACCTTTCGGCTGTCGGCCGGGTCAAGATGAACTCGCGCCTCGGTTTCGAAACCGAAGATTCAGTGCGGGTTCTGCGCAAGGTAGACATCCTCGAAGTGGTCCGGACCATGGTCGAGCTCAAGGACGGCCGAGGCGAAATCGACGATATCGACCATCTTGGTAACCGCCGCGTCCGCTCCGTCGGCGAACTGATGGAAAACCAGTACCGGATCGGCCTGTTGCGCATGGAGCGCGCGATCCGCGAACGCATGAGTTCCGTCGACATCGACACGGTCATGCCGCACGACCTGATCAATGCCAAACCGGCGGCCGCCGCGGTGCGTGAATTTATCGGCTCGTCGCAACTCAGCCAGTTCATGGATCAAACCAACCCGCTGTCGGAAATCACCCACAAACGCCGTCTGTCGGCGCTTGGACCGGGCGGCTTGACCCGGGAGCGCGCCGGCTTCGAGGTGCGCGACGTGCATCCGACCCATTACGGCCGGATTTGCCCCATTGAAACCCCGGAAGGCCCGAACATCGGCCTCATCAACAGCCTGGCCACTTATGCCCGGGTCAACAAGTACGGTTTTATCGAAACGCCGTACCGCCGGGTCCAAAACGGCAAGGTCAGCAAAGACGTCGAGTACATGTCGGCCATGGTCGAGAGCCGCTACACCATCGCCCAGGCCAATGCCGAGGTCGATGACAAGGGCAACTTCCTCGAGGAACTGGTCAGCAGCCGTAAAAACGGCGATTTCGTCATGGTGCGCCCCGAAGACATCGAATACATCGATGTTTCACCGAAACAACTGGTGTCGGTGGCGACCGCGTTGATTCCGTTCCTGGAAAACGATGATGCCAACCGCGCCCTGATGGGGTCCAACATGATGCGCCAGGCGGTGCCCCTGATTAAGAGCGAGGCGCCGCTGGTCGGTACCGGCATGGAGGCCATCGTGGCCCGGGATTCTGGCGCCACCATCGTCGCCAAACGTTCCGGTGTCGTCGACCAGATCGACGCCACCCGTATCGTCGTCAGCGCCACGGAAGAAAAATCCCATTCCGAGACCGGCGTCGATATCTACAACCTGCTGAAGTTCCAGCGCTCCAACCAGAACACCTATCTGCACCAGCGCCCATTGGTCAAGGTCGGGGATATAGTTAAAGCCGGTGACACCATTGCCGACGGCCCATCCACCGATCTGGGCGACCTGGCGCTGGGCCGAAATGTGCTCGTCGCCTTTATGCCGTGGCAGGGCTACAACTTCGAGGATTCGATCCTGATTTCCGAACGCATCGTGCGCGATGACGTGTTTACTTCGATCCATATCGAAGAATTCGAGGTTATCGCCCGCGACACCAAGCTTGGTCAGGAGGAAATCACCCGCGACATTCCCAACGTCGGCGAAGAGGCGCTGAAAAATCTCGACGAAGCCGGCATCGTCTACATCGGCGCCGAGGTGCAACCGAGCGACATTCTGGTCGGCAAGGTGACGCCGAAAGGCGAAAGCCCGATGACTCCGGAAGAAAAACTGCTGCGCGCCATCTTCGGCGAAAAAGCGTCCGACGTCCGTGACACGTCGCTGAAACTGCCGCCGGGCGTTTCCGGGAAGGTGGTCGAGGTTCGGGTGTTCTCGCGCCGCGGCGTCGATAAGGACGAACGCGCACTGTCTATCGAGCGTTCCGAAATCGAACGTCTGGCCAAGGATCGTGACGACGAACGCGTCATTCTGGAACGCAGTTTCCAGATGCGCCTGAAGGCGTTGCTGCTGAACAAGACAGCGGCCGGTGGTCCCAAGGGCATGAAGACCGGAACCAAACTGACCGACGAAGTTCTGGATTCCTACACGCCGGGCCAGTGTTCGCAGATCGTTGTCGCCAACGACAGGTTGATGAAGGATATCGAGGCCCTGAAAGGCCAGTTCGAGGACGGCATCGCCCAACTGCAGGGCCGGTTCGAGAACAAGGTCGACAAATTGCAGCGCGGCGACGACCTCAGCCCCGGTGTCATGAAGATGGTCAAGGTCTTCGTCGCCGTGAAACGCAAATTGCAGCCGGGCGACAAGATGGCCGGGCGGCATGGCAACAAGGGCGTGATTTCCAAAATCATGCCGGTCGAAGACATGCCCTATCTGGAGGACGGAACACCTGTCGATGTTGTTCTCAATCCGTTGGGCGTGCCATCGCGGATGAATGTGGGGCAAATTCTTGAAACCCATCTGGGTTGGGCCTGTGCCGGCCTCGGGCGTCAGATCGGCGACATGCTCGATGCCGCCGAGGGCAGAAACGCCAAAGTCCTCAAGGATAAGTTCAAGGACATCTACGGCACCCAGCAATTCAACGAAAACATCAGCGGGCTGACCGACGAGGAAACCTTCGAGTTGGCCGAAAACCTGCGCGGCGGTGTTCCCATTGCGACCCCGGTCTTCGATGGCGCCCATGAAAGCGACATCATCGAAATGCTGGAAAAGGCGGGCCTCAACAGTTCCGGTCAGGTGACGCTGGTTGACGGACGCACCGGTGAAACCTTCGACCGACAGGTTACGGTGGGCTACATCTATATGCTCAAACTGCATCACCTGGTCGATGACAAGATCCACGCGCGCTCCATCGGCCCCTACAGCCTGGTCACCCAGCAGCCCTTGGGCGGCAAGGCCCAGTTCGGCGGCCAGCGCTTCGGCGAAATGGAGGTCTGGGCGCTGGAAGCCTACGGCGCCGCTTATACCCTGCAGGAGATGTTGACCGTCAAGTCGGATGACGTCTCCGGACGAACCAAGGTCTATGAAGCCATTGTCCGGGGGTACGACACCTTCGAGGCAGGCATTCCTGAATCCTTCAATGTTCTGGTCAAGGAATTGCATTCCCTGGGCCTCAACATTGAGCTCGGCTAACTCGGCCTGATTAGGAGATTGACACATGAATGAATTAACGAAAATTTTCGGTCAGGTCGGCAACACCCAGCAGTTTGACCATATCAAGATTTCCATCGCCTCGCCGGAACGCATCCGGTCGTGGTCGTTCGGCGAAATCAAGAAACCTGAAACCATCAACTACCGGACCTTCAAACCGGAACGGGACGGTCTGTTCTGCGCCCGCATCTTTGGCCCGACCAAGGATTACGAATGCCTGTGCGGAAAATACAAACGCATGAAATACAAGGGCATCACCTGCGAAAAGTGCGGTGTCGAAGTAACCCTGCAAAAGGTCCGGCGCGAACGCATGGGGCATATCGAACTGGCCTCGCCGGTGGCGCATATCTGGTTCATGAAATCGCTGCCGTCGCGCATCGGTCTGTTGCTGGACATGACCCTGAAAAGCCTCGAGAGGATTCTGTATTTTGAAACCTATGTGGTGATCGAACCGGGGCTGACGTCGCTGGAACTGCACCAGACCCTGTCCGAGGACGAATACCAGACGGCGGTTGATGAACACGGCGAGGACGCTTTCTCGGTCGGTATCGGCGCCGAGGCGCTTCGCGAAATGCTGGCCGCTATCGACCTTGAAGAAGAACTCGGGAATCTGCGTATCGACCTCAAGGAAACCAACTCCGAGGCCAAGCGCAAGAAATTCGTCAAGCGCCTGAAGCTGGTCGAGGCCTTTATCACTTCCAAGACCCGTCCGGAATGGATGATCCTCAAGGAAATCCCGGTCATTCCGCCCGAGCTGCGCCCGTTGGTTCCGTTGGACGGCGGCCGTTTCGCGACCTCCGACCTGAATGACCTGTATCGCCGCGTGATCAACCGCAACAACCGCTTGAAACGGCTGATCGAGCTGCGCGCGCCGGAAATCATCGTCCGCAACGAAAAACGCATGTTGCAGGAATCCGT
>JAESSX010000275.1 GCA_016763915.1 Rhodospirillales bacterium | reverse complement strand
TCATTTCCAGTGGAAGGATTGGCGGCTTTTTCTATTTGCAGGACAATGGAGCGAACGTACTTCTCAAGTATGGAAAAATCTTCCGCAAGTTGAAATAAATCGGGCGCCGCATCCAGAAGCGCCACGTAAAACACTCCGCCATCAGCAGGGTTTTTCCTGAGTTTTTTAAGTTCCGCCAGTGGCCGGCCACCGAATTTACGCCTGGTCATATTATTTGGTTCAGCCTCATTAATTTAAACGTAAGGTTGAAAAAATACATGGTTCATCCAAGTTAGGACTATTCAAAACTATGGCAAGATCAATTAGGTGCCAATAAAGGTCAGCGGAAAATAGGCGATGGCAATTTGGCACCTAAATCTGCTGGTTGTGGGAATTGATCGTCTGCCATATTACTTAATGGGTAATTAATAAAAGGGGATAGGGACCATTCAGGGGCCTATGTAATGACCGTTGTTTCCCGAACGAACAAAGCGCTACTCAAAGAAGAAATTATAAAGTGGAGAATTAAGGTCAGAAAATTTCAGCGCGAGGCGATCCACAAATGCCTCCCCGGAAAGCCCCCCTCAGACATCAAGGTCGGCAACGCCAACGACAAGACTTGGGACGTTATTTTATTTATTGCCGGAAACGGCAGTACATCGGTGCCGTTGCGGGCTTCGGATATCTATCTGGGGACGGACCTGCCGAAGCGCACGGTGATCCGGATCATCGACAAACTCGAAGCCCTTAACGTCATCAAAAAAACCACCGACGCCCGGGACGGCCGCGTCACCCGCATCGGATTCAGCACCGTTTTCGCCCGGCTTCTTGACAATCATTTGGAAGATTGTTGTGTCGAATGGGGAGTCTTCGTGGCGGTCAAACCTGATACGCTATAGGGGGCGATATTGTCGGCGGGTCGGGATATCCCCCTAACCCGTCAGCGGTGCCGCATCGCTCAGCAACGGCGCCGCGTGGACCCACCATTCGGGATGATTGCCGCCCAGCTCCGCGGCGGCGCGCGCGGCGGCGGCGTTCTCCTTGAACAACCCGAAACAGGTGGCCCCGCTGCCGGACATACGCGCCAGCAAAACGTCGTCGGCGCCTTCCAGCGCCCGCAGCACGTCTTCGATGACCGGTTGCAGGCCCCGGGCGGCGTTCGTCAGGTCGTTGCCGCCGGCGCTTAGAAGGTCGGCCAGCACCTCCGCGCTGGCGGGGGCATCGCCGAACCGCCCCGATCGGGACGTGAAATCCCCCCGGCGCGCCTCGAACACGGCCGGGGTCGACAACCCGACGCCGGGATTGACCAGCACCAGCCACGCCGGCGGCAGTGTGGGCGCGCGGGTGACCTGCTCGCCGATACCGTCCATGAAGGCGGGCTTGCCGAACAGGCACACCGGCACATCCGCGCCGAGGGACAGGCCCAGTTGCGCCAGGTCGACGCCCCCGACCCCCCACAGCCGCGCCAATCCGCCGAGGGTGGCCGCGGCATCCGCCGACCCGCCGCCGATCCCGGAGGCGACGGGTAGTTTCTTTTCCAGAACGATCTCGGCGCCGAGTTCAATCCCGGCGGCATCGCGCAAAATGTGCGCCGCCTTAAGGACAAGATTGTCCGGACCGGAGGGGATCGCGTCCGCAAACGGTCCCTCGACGACAAGGCTTAAATCCTCCGCCGGGGTCATGCGCAGCGTGTCGAAGACGCCGGCGAAAGCGACCAGGGAATCGAGCAGGTGATAGCCGTCCTCCCGGCGCCCGGTGACATGGAGATAAAGGTTGATCTTGGCCGGCGCGGCAACGTTGATGGGCAGTGCGTCAGCCGTCATTGAGAGGTTTCTTGGCGGTTTCGGTATCTTCGCCAAGGCCGGATTTCAGTTTTCTTTTTATTTCGGCGGCAAGGTCCTTGTCCGGGTCCAGCGACAACGACCGGTTCCATTGGAACGTCGCTTCGCGCCGGCGCCCGACCCGCCAATAGGCGTCGCCCAGATGATTATTGATGACCGGATCCTGGGGCCGGAGTTCGATGGCGCGTTCCAGTTCAAGGACCGCTTTTTCGAAATTGCCGAGCATGAAATGGCCCCACCCCAGGCTGTCGATGACATAGCCGTCGTTGGGGCGCAGGTTGGCCGCCTTACCGATCATGGCCTGGGCACGGTCCAGGTACAGGCCCTGGTCGATCCAGGAATAGCCCAGATAGTTGAGCACATAGGGTTGTTCGGGCTTGAACTTGAGCGCGCTCAGGAAATCCGCTTCGGCCCTGGGCCATTGCTTCGAACGCTCCAGCGCAATGCCGCGGGCATACAGCAGGGTCCAATGCCGGGGTTCGAGGGACGGGATTCGCCCGAAGGCCCGGTCATAGGCTTTAACGGCCTCGGCAAAGCGCTCCTCGGCGCGCAGGATATCCCCAAGATTGATCAGCGGCCCAGGGTCGTCGGGCTGGTCATTGGCCATCTCGGTGAGATACCGGATGGCTTCGCCGGTCCGTTTGAGTTGGCCCAGGATGGACGCGACCCGGAGCCTTGCAGGCCAGGAAAATGCCGAAGTCCGGCGGATCTGTTCATAAAGCCCGAGCGCCGCCTCAAGCCGGTTGGCGGTTTCCAGAATGTCGCCCATCAGAATCTGCATGACCGGAAAATCGGGTTTCAGGTAAAGCGCCAGCCGGCCCATCATGAGGGCGGTTTCCTGGGCGTTCTGCTGGCGCAGGGAACTGGCGATGCCGAACAGGGCCTCGGCCCCGCCGTCGCTCACCGAGAAGGTTTTCAAGCCCGGCCCGCCGCCGGACTTGAGCCGCTTCAAAGCCCCGTCGAGAAATTGTGAGCCCGGATTGCGGGCCAGGTATTGCTCATACAAGGCGCGGGCTTTGTCCTTTTTGCCGGTCCGCTCATACAACGCCCCGAGAAGCTGCACCACCCTGAGCGACATCTCCGCCTGGGTGTCCTGGACCGTCAAATAGAATTTTTCCGCGTCCTCGTTACGGCCCAGCATTTCGCTGATCAGGGCGGCATGCATGGTGTGCAGGACCCGGGTTGCCTTCTGCTTGGTCGGGGCTTTAAGAACTTTCATCGCCGCGCGGTTTTTCTTCTGCCCGACCAGGCTCCAGGCGCGCAACGCCGGCGCCACGACCCCGCTTAAGCCCTTGTCCGGTATTTCCCCGAGCCTTTTTTCCGCCTCCTGGAAACGGCCCTGTTTGATGGCGATGGACGCCAGCGTGAGCTGGGCGATCGATGCATTGGGGTCCAGGGCGATAAGTTGGCGGGCCAGCGACTCGGCTTCCCGGATGCGGCCTTCCACGATCATCAGGATAAACGTACGGCGCACAAGGCTGGCGGACGACGGCGCTTTGTTAAGAGCGGCGCCGAGAAAATCCGCCGCCGCCGACAAATCGCGCCGGGCCTGGGCATAACGCCCGGCCAGATAATTGCCCGACAGGGTGTTGCCGACTTCGGCGCGGCCATGTTGGCCGGCCTCGGCCGGGGGTGCGCCGGCCAACAGGGCCGCGAAACACACACCGACAAAGACCCGCCCGGCGCTTTCCTGGGAAATCAAGGGTATGCTCATATCTGACATTTTAACCGACACAGCCGCCGTTACCAGCTACATATTTGGATAATTCGGACCGCCGCCGCCTTCGGGCGCGACCCAGGTAATGTTCTGGTCTTTGATGTCGCAGGTCTTGCAGTGGACACAGTTCTGGGCGTTGATCTGCAGGCGTGGGGCGCCGCCGTCGTCGACGAATTCATAAACACCGGCGGGGCAAAAACGGACTTCCGGTCCGTCGTAAAGCGCCAGATTGACGTCCACCGGCACGAAGGCGTCCTTCAACGTCAAATGACAGGGCTGGTTTTCCGTGTGGTTGGTGCTGGACAGGTAGACCGACGACAATTTGTCGAAGGTGATTTCGCCGTCCGGCTTCGGATAGTCGATCCTGGGTTTGCCGGCGGCTTTTTCCAGCGTCGCATGGTCGTCGTGATGGCCGAAGGTCCACGGCAGCAGGAATCCGAGGCCCAGCGCGCCCAGCCACAAATCAAGGCCGCTATAGAGCGTGCCCAGCAGGCCGCCGAATTTTGACAGCGCCGGGCGGGCGTTGCGGGCGCGGTGCAGTTCCTTGTAGGCCCAGGACGCCTCGAAGGCGGCAGGATAGGCCGATAATTCGTCGCCGCCCGGGCGGCCCTGCCGGATGGCTTCGAACGCGGCCTCGGCCGCCAGCATGCCGCTTTTCATGGCGTTGTGGCTGCCCTTGATGCGGGGCACATTGACGAAACCGGCGCTGCACCCGATCAGGGCGCCGCCGGGAAACACCAGTTTGGGGATCGCCTGCAGGCCGCCTTCGTTGATGGCCCGGGCGCCATAAGCCACCCGGCGGCCGCCTTCCAGCATCGGCCGGATGGCCGGGTGGGTCTTGAACCGCTGCATTTCATCGAACGGCGACAGGTACGGATTGCGGTAATCCAGCGCGACGATGAAACCGATGGCGAGTTGGCCGGATTCCTGGTGATAGAGGAATCCGCCGCCGACGGTGTCCGTCAGCGGCCATCCCTGGGTGTGGATGACCAGCCCGGGTTGATGCTTTTCCGCGTCGATGTCCCACAGCTCCTTGATGCCGATGCCATACGTCTGCGGCTCGACGCCGTCGCGCAGATCGAACCGGGTCATGAGTTCCTGGCTCAGCGACCCCCGGACGCCTTCGGCGAAAAAGGTGTATTTGGCGAGCAGCTCCACGCCGGGCTCAAAGTTGGCGGTCGGCGTTCCGTCGGCGCCGAGGCCCTTGTCGCCGGTGGCGATGCCCCGCACCGCGCCGTCTGAATTGTAGAGCACCTCGGTGGCGGCGAATTCGGGGAAAATATCGACACCCAGCTGTTCGGCCTGGTCCGCCAGCCACCGGCAAAAGTTACCCAGGCTCAAGGTGTAAAAGCCGTCGTTGTGCATCATCGGCGGCAGCGTGAAATGGGGCATCGTCCATTTGCCGGTTTTGGTCAGAAACCAGTGCCGGTTACCGGTCACGGGCTGGCCCAGCGGCGCATCGCGGTCGCGCCAGTCGGGGATCAATTCGTTCAGGGCAATGGGGTCGAGAATGGCGCCGGACAGGATATGGGCGCCGATTTCGGAGCCCTTCTCGACGACGCAGACGGTGAGGTCGCGGTCCTGTTCGGCGGCCAGTTGGCGCAGACGGATGGCGGCCGACAGCCCGGCCGGCCCGCCGCCGACGATGACCACGTCAAAATCCATGGAATCCCGTTCCTCGGCCGGCGCCGGGCCGGGTTCGGTGTCGGGGGTGCTTTCAGGCGTCAGGGTGTCGTTGTCAGGGGTCATTGGTTTCTCGTCTCGGGGGCAAGGGTCGGCCGCCCGCCTTTCTTAGCATATTGAATTCCGGTTTGGGATGTTCCGGTTATTGGCACCGTGGTATGGTCGGGGATGGCTCCTATGATTTCCATGACCACCCGGGAATTGCTGCGTTGGCATATCGATGCGGGCGTCGATGAAACCATCGCGGAGTCCCCGGTGAACCGGTTCGTTG
>JAESSX010000274.1 GCA_016763915.1 Rhodospirillales bacterium | reverse complement strand
TCCAGGTACTTGAGGATGGGCGGCATGGTAAACTTCTCACCCATCAGCTCATTGGCGGCAATTTTCGTCTTGATGCCATTCAGGCCGCCGTGCTCAGGGTAAAGTTCGTTTATCTCGATGAATGGACGGAAAACAGGCGGCAAAACGCCCGCCTCTACGACGAGAAATTCGCCGCGGCGGGGCTCTCCCCCGATTTGCTGACGACGCCCGCTCAACGGTCCGACCGGCACATTTTTAACCAGTACGTCCTCCGCACCCGGGAACGGGACGGCTTGATGGAGCACCTGAAGGGCGTCGGTGTCGGGTGCGAAGTTTATTATCCCAAACCTCTGCATTTGCAGGAATGCTTCGAGGACCTCGGATACGGGAAGGGACGGCTCCCGAACGCCGAAGCGGCCAGTGGGGAGACCCTTGCGATACCTGTTTATCCCGAGTTGACCGAAGACCAGATTGAAGTCGTTGTAGAGACCATCGTCGGATATCTGGACTCGGTTTAACCCCGCCGTCTCCGGATCAAAAGAGCGAAGTCGCCTTGCCAGAGCCCCGAAATGGGCTTTTTTTTATGGGCTTTCCGGATGTCGGCCAGGGACCAATAGGCGGAGTTTGATGCGTTACCCTCGGGTCCGGGTAACAGCTTTTCGATGCCTGAATAGACAGTATTAGGTGCCCCCGCTAACCAACCCCACGCTCCAGCCGCCCATAAACCGCGCCCAGCGTCAGGGCCCGCGTCACCATGAACACCGAGAACGCCAGCCACAGTCCGTGGTTGCCCATGTCGGGCACCATCAGGAACAGGGCGCCGACGAAAACGCTCAACGACATCGCCATGCCGTTGCGCATTTCCGCGGTCCAGGTCGCGCCGATGAAAATTCCGTCCAGCTGGAAGCTCCAGACCGAGATCATCGGCAACACCACCATCCAGGGCAGATAGATCCGCGCCGCCAGGCGGACCTCTTCGACGCCGGTCAGAATGTCGATCAACACAGGCCCGGCGACAAAAAAGAACACCGTGATGGCGACGGAAAAAATCAGCGCCCACAGGCTCGACGCCTTGACCGCGCGGCGGAAGCGGTCCCGGTCCCGGGCGCCGACGGCTTCGCCGGTCAGGGCTTCGGCGGCGTTGGCGAAGCCGTCCATGGCATAGGACGAAAATATCTGAAAATTCAGCAAAACCGCGTTGGCGGCAAGCGTCAGGTCGCCCATGCGGGCGCCGATGGCGGTGAGCATGACGAAGGCCGCCTGCAGGCACATGGAGCGGATGAAAATATTGCCGTTGACCTTGACCATGCGCGCCATCCTGGCGGCATCAAAGATGCGGGCCGGCCGCCAGTGGCCGCCGATGGATTTTAAGTTGCGGGCGGCCAGCCACAGGCCGAGCCCGACGGCGCCGACTTCGGAAATCAGCGTCGCCCAGGCGACCCCTTCGACGCCCCAGCCCAGCCCCAATACGAACCATAAATCGAGCACGATGTTGGCGCCGTTCATGAAGATTTGCGTGGCCAGCGCGGCGCGGGTGTTCTGGATGCCGAAAAACCATCCCAACATGGCGAAATTCAACAGCGCAAAGGGCGCGCCCCAGATGCGAATGGAAAAGTACGCCTGGGTCAGGGGAGCGACCTGCGGGGATGGACTAACGATCTTGAGGGAGGACCAGATCACCGGCGCCTGTACCGCGATCAACGCGATGCCTACAGCAAACGCCAGCAACCACGCCCGCGCCAGCCAGCCGCGCACTTCGTCCGGGTCTTGGGCGCCCAGCGATTGCGCGGTCAGCCCCGTGGTGCCCATGCGCAGGAAATTGCAACCGCCGTAAATGACGCTGAAAATCAACGCCCCGACGGCGACCCCGCCGAGGTAATGGGCCCCCGGCAATTGACCGACGACGGCAGTGTCGACGGCGCCCAGCAAGGGCACCGAGATATTGGACAATATCACCGGCCCGGCCAGCGCCCAGGTTTTCCGGTTCCAGTTTTCCGCCGCCATTTTCCCGGCTTTCTCCTAACAAACAGAGGCGAACCATGTCACGGTCCGGGGCCGGAATAAACCACAATCCATCGGCGAAAATATGACTATACTGAATGGCGTTTTTCTGATTGTCCGTGCCCTACGAAAGGGAAAACATGGTTATTCGTTTGTTGCGCCATATTCCGGCGTTTGTGGTTATCGTTGGGATTTTTTCCGCTTCCGCCGCCGAACCGGTGACGATCAATTATTCGCGCCAGGAACTCGAAGAAAAATGGCGCGGCCGGGTTCAATCCTTCCTGGACAAGGGCGTCATTCCCATCATCGACCTCGAATCCAGCCTCAAGCGCGGGGACGGGGAGGACTATCTGGACGATACCCTTCCGGTGATGGATGAACTCGGACTGGCGCTGATCGCGCTTGACGGCTACCAGGGGCCCAAAGGCGGGAAAAAGCAAAAGGGCTACCGCTGGGGCTATTACGTTCACGAGGTCGTCAACGCCCACCCGGACCGTTTTATCCTGGCGACCAACGGCGGCACCAATAAGAACTGGTTGAAGGGCAAGGACAGCTTCGTCAGCCAGACCGAAGACCATGTCCTGGGCGGCCAATACCCGATCATGGGTGAATTCGATTTCCGCCACTACATGTCGGGCAATCAATGCAAGAATTTTCGCACCGACCGCGATACGGACATTCCCCTCGACGGTGAAAGCGGACGGCGGATTTTCGCCCTGTCCGCGGAAACCCGCGTGCCCTTCGTTATCCATCACGAACCCGAAGATCACGCTCTTGACGCCCTTGAGACAATGCTCAAGGCGTATCCCAGGGCCAGGGTCATCGTCGCCCATTTCGGCCAGATCCGGCACCCGGAAAAGGAAAAACGCTTCGGCCCGGACCTTGTCCGCCGCCTGCTTGGAACCTATCCAAACCTCTATTACGAACTGTCCACCGGACACCCCGGGCGTTACTACAAATGCGAAGGCAGCGAGATCCTCGATACGGTTATCTGGCAGCGTGACGGGGGAAGCCAGAAATCAACGTTGGACCCGGCCTATAAGGCCATTCTGACGGATTTCAGCGGCCGCTTCGTGGCCGGGACCGATTACGGCGGCGGGCGTTCGCCATTGCCGGAATTTCTCCGAAAGAAGGTTAAGAATCTTCGCCTGATCATGCGCGACCTTCCCGAGGCGGCGAAACCATTTCCGTCTGTTGGCTCCAACAATCACAATGTTGCCCAGATTTGGCCAAGTCAACGCCCGTGTTGAGATTTAAAGAAAACCACGTGGGGATGGTGGTTAACGGCGAAGGCCCCCTCCCAAACTGTTAATTGCCCCCCACGACCAATTTT
>JAESSX010000273.1 GCA_016763915.1 Rhodospirillales bacterium | reverse complement strand
TGACGGGCGTACCGGTTAATCTGGGCTTCGCTGAAGTTCAATGTTTATTCCAGCCCGTCGAACAGCGCGGTCGACAAATAGCGGTCGGCGAAATCGGGCAGCACGGTGACCACGGTTTTGCCGTCCATGCCGTCGCGGGCGCCGAGTTCCAGCGCCGCGGCGAGCGCAGCCCCCGATGAAATGCCGACCGCCAGGCCTTCCATCCTGGCCGCTTTGCGGGCCATGGCGAAGGCGGTTTCGTTGCCGATCTTGAGAATCTCGTCGATGGCACCGGTATCCAGGATTGCGGGCACGAAACCGGCGCCGATGCCCTGGATCTTGTGCGGGCCCGGCGTGCCGCCGGACAGGATCGGGCTGTCTTCGGGTTCCACGGCGACGATCTTGATGTCGGGATTGCGGGCTTTCAGGACCTGGGCGCAGCCGGTCAGCGTGCCGCCGGTACCGATGCCCGACACCAGAAAATCAATATTGCCCCCGGTGTCGGCCCAGATTTCCTCGGCCGTAGTGCGGCGGTGGATGTCCGGGTTTGCGGGGTTCTCGAACTGTTGCAGCATGATCGCCCCCTCGGTTTCCTCGACCAGTTCCTGGGCCTTGGCGATGGCCCCATTCATGCCCAGCTCGGCCGGCGTCAGGACCAGTTCGGCGCCCAACAGCAACAGCATTTTGCGCCGTTCCACGGACATGCTTTCCGGCATCGTCAGGATGATCCGGTACCCCTTGGCGGCGGCGACAAACGCCAGCGAGATTCCGGTGTTGCCGGAGGTCGGTTCGATCAGCGTTGAGCCGGCCCGTATGCTGCCGTTTTTTTCCGCCGCATCGATCATGGCGAACCCGATGCGGTCCTTGACGGAGCCCAGGGGATTGAAAAATTCACACTTGCCGATGATCCTGGCCGTGGCGCCTTCGTCCCGGGCCAGCTTGTCCAGCCGCACCAGCGGCGTCCCCCCGATGGTATCGGCGATAGTGTCATAAATACGGCCGCGAAACGTTAACGGGGGGGCTTCGGTTGAATCGTTCATGGCGGGGCGATGTCCTCTGTTAAATGGTGAAATCCAGGTTTTGACGGCCTTCGCTGACGATGCCGGCTTGGTCGGCGCGGTCGCACAGGTCGTCAACGCTCAATTTGTCCAGCTGTTGCAACAGCTCGCTCTGCAGTTCCAGCCACAAGGGCCGCACCACCTCGTGGCCGAGCGCCGATCCGGGCGCATCTTCAATGCGATAGCTATTGGCCTCCATTTCGCTGACCACCCGGACGATATCGCCGATGGATATGCGCCGGCGTTCGCGGGCCAGGCGATAACCGCCGCGCGGACCGCGCACGCCGGTCAGGATGTCCTTGCGGACCAGGTGCTGCAGCGCCTGTTCCAGATACCGCCGCGGGATGCCCTGGCGGCGGGTGATTTCGCGGCTTTGCACCGGCGCGGGGCCGGAATGGTAGGCGATGTCGAGCACGGCTTCGATGGCGAACAGCATTTTCTTGGACAATCGCAGCATTGCTCAGACCTCCGTGCCCGTGGACCCGAAGCCGCCGGCGCCGCGTTCGGAGTCGTCGAGCTCCGCAACCTCGTCCCAAAGCGGCCGGCTGACCGGGGCGACCACCAGTTGGGCGATGCGCATGCCCCGGGTCACGGTAAAACCGTCGGCGCCAAGATTGGCCAGCACAACGCCGATTTCGCCCCGATAATCGGCGTCGATGGTGCCGGGGCTGTTGAGGATGGTGATACCGTTCTTGATCGCCAGCCCCGAACGGGGCCGCACCTGGGCCTCGAATCCGGCGGGAAGCTGGATGGCGATGCCGGTGGGGATCAACGCGCGCGCGCCGGGGGCCAGAACCACCGGCTCGGTCACCGCCGCCACAAGATCGGCGCCGGCGCTGTGTTCGGTGGCCAGGGTGGGCAGGTCCAGATCCGCCCCGTGGGCCAGCCGTTTAACGGCAATGCGGACGGCTGCGTTTGTTGTGGTCCCTGAGTCCATGTCCGAAAACCCTTACGCCGTCGCCGCCAGGGTTTCGGCGATGCGATCGGCCAGCCGTCCGGCGACAGCGGTTTTCGTAAGCCTGGGCCAGTCCTCGACACCGTCTTCGGTGATCAGGTGAACCGTATTGGAGTCGCCGGCGAAGGTGCCGGTTTCCGGCGCCACGTCGTTGGCGACGATCCAGTCGCAGCCCTTGCGGGTGCGCTTGGCCGTGGCGTTTTCAACGATATCGTCTGTTTCGGCGGCGAAGCCGACCACCAACCTGGGGCGGGCATTTCCGAGCGCGCTCAGATGGGCCAGAATGTCGGGGTTTTCCACCAGCGCCAGACCGGGCGGATGACCGCCGGGGTTTTTTTTGATCTTTCCGCCGGCCGCGTGATCGGGCCGCCAGTCGGTCACCGCGGCGGCCAGCACGGCGACGTCCGCCGGCAGCGCCTGGGCGCAGGCGTCGAGCATCTGAACCGCGCTTTCGACCCGGATCACCTCGACCCCCGCCGGGTCGGGCTGATGGGTCGGGCCGGACACCAGCGTGGTTGCCGACCCCAGCCCGGCCAGCGCGGCGGCGATGGCGTGGCCCTGCTTGCCCGAAGACCGGTTGGCCAGATAGCGCACCGGGTCGATGGCCTCGAAGGTCGGGCCGCTGGTGACCAGCGACCGGGTGCCGTCCAGCGCCAGGCCCCGGCGGAAGAAATTTTCCAGCGCGGCGACGATGTGCACGGGTTCGGACATCCGGCCCAGGCCCCATTCGCCGCAGGCCATGTCGCCTTCCTCGGGGCCGATGAAACCGATGCCTCTTTTTTCCAGCGTTGCCAGGTTTTCCTGGGTCGCCGGGTTTTCCCACATGCGGACGTTCATCGCCGGCGCCACCAGGATCGGCTTGTCGGTGGCCATCAACGCTGTCGTCGCAAGATCGTCGGCGATCCCGGCCGCCATCTTGGCCAGGATGTTGGCCGTAGCCGGCGCCACCAGCACCAAGTCGGCCTCGCGGGACAGGCGGATATGGCCCATTTCTTCTTCGTCGGTGAGCGAGAACAAGTCCTGGAACACCTTGTCTTCGCTGACCGCGCCGAGGGTCAGCGCGGTGACGAATTCGGCGCTGCCCGCAGTCAACACGCAGCGCACGGTGGCGCCCCGTTGGCGAAGCCGGCGTACCAAGTCGGGGCCCTTATAAGCGGCGATCCCACCCGAGACGATCAACAG
>JAESSX010000272.1 GCA_016763915.1 Rhodospirillales bacterium | reverse complement strand
GTCGCCGTTGGCGGGGCAGGCGCGAACGGACGGGCCGACCCAAGGACGGTCCATGAAGCAGGCGCAAGGGACTCTCGGCTTCGACACGGAAGGCCAGGGGTTGACCGAAATCACCGGCGACATCGCCCGTTGGGTGGCCGAACAGGGCATGGATACCGGCCTGTTGAACGTTTATTGCCGCCATACCTCGGCGTCGCTGGTGATCCAGGAAAACGCCGACCCGTCCGTGATGCGGGACCTGGAGACGTTCTTCAAGACCCTGGTCCCGGAGGACCCGCGCCTCTATTCCCACACCACCGAAGGCGCCGACGACATGCCGGCCCATATCAAGGGCGCGCTGACGCAGACATCGCTGACCATCCCCGTCACCGGGGGGCAAATGGTTCTGGGCACGTGGCAGGGGATATTCGTGTTCGAGCACCGCACCCGCCCGTACCGCCGCCAGATTGTCCTGCATTTGGCGGGGGAATAGGGCCTTTTCGGTTGCCAAGCGCCGCCGTCTTTTTATGCTGGCCCTTTCTGTAGAGGAGTGCGTTTTTTGTCCTGGTTGCTTCCACCCTGATCATCGCCGCGATGGTCGCCGCCATCGTCTTTCGCCGCCGTATGAAAGACCCGCAAAACCCCTTAGGCGTTTGGCTGGCTGAAAATTTGCGGCCCCGGATGGCGTTTGCGGCCAAGGTGGTGGCGTATCTGACGCTGGCGGTGTGGATCCTGATATTCGCGTTCGCGCCGAAGGATGAACGCGGCAGTGTCGACGATTTGTTGCAAAGCTTCCGAAAGGCCATCGGGCTGGAGGAAACAAAAACCCCCACCTCCCCATCAATCCCGCCGCCGTTCCGGATTCCAGGGCCGGAGGAAAAGGCGAAACCGGTTCAGGGGCGGCCATGAAGAAACAGAAAAAAGCCGCGCGGCGCAAATCGGCGGCGAAAAAGAGCGGCAAAAAAATTAAGCCCTGCCGCCCCGGCGCACCATCCGCCGTCCCCGCCGGGGCCCCGCCTATCAATGAAACCCTGGGCCTGGCGGCGGCCGCGTTGCAATCTGGCCGCCCGCAAGAGGCCTGGCGCCTTTGCGGGCAGGTGCTGTCGCGCGATCCGGGCGAGACCGAAGCGCTCAACCTGGCCGGGGTCGCCGCGTTCCAGAACGGCGACGGCCGGGAAGCTCGCTCCCTGCTGGAAACCGCCATCGCCTTTCGCCCCGATTTCGCCGACGCGCACAACAATCTGGGCAACGTGCTGAAGGCGTTGGGCGAGGCGGGCGCCGCCGAAGCCGCCTACCGCCGGGCCGTGGACGCCAGCCCCGGCTACCGGGACGCCGAATTCAACTTAGGCATCGTGCTGGAGGCCCAGGGCCGGTTTATCGAGGCCGAGGCGTCCTACCGGCGCTGCATTGCGCTGAATGCGGCGGCGGCCCCGGCGCATTTTCATCTCGGCAACGTGCTCAAGGCGCTGGGTCGCCTGGACGAGGCCCGGGCCGCCTACAAACGCGCCCTCGGGATCGATCCCGGCCATGCCGAGGCGCTCAACAACGCGGGCGCCGTGGACATGGAACTGGGCCGCCCGGTCGACGCCATCCACGCCTATCGAAAGGCCGTCGGCGTAAACCCCGGGTTCGCCGAGGCCCATTACAACCTGGGCATCGCGCTTCAGGAAACGGGCGACCCGGAGGCCGCCATCGCCAGTTACGCGCGCGCCCTGGAAAATGAGCCCGGCCACGCCGGGGCGCAGGTCAACATCGGCTATGCGTATAAGGAAATGGGCCGCCTGGAGGACGCCGCCGAGGCCTACGCCGAGGCCATCCGCATGGCCCCCGATTACGATAAGGTGCAGGTCAACCTGGGCGACCTGTACCTGCAGCAGGGAAACCCGCAGGCCGCCATCGAATTGTGCGACGCCTACCTGGCCGATCATCCCGGCAATATCCAGATCCTGGCCTACAAGGCCATTGCGCTGGAAGAACGGTCCGCGCTCAGCGACCGGGGCGCGGTCAGCGACCGGGGCGTGGCCAGCGACCGGGGCGCGGTCCGGGAACTCTATGATTTCGACCGCCTGCTGCGCCTGGTACGGCCGCCCGCGCCGGACGGGTTCGCCGACATGGCGCACTTCAACCGGGCGCTCGGCGAACACGTGCTGGGCCACCCGTCGCTGACCGCCCAGCCGGCGTCCCACGCGACCCGTTCCGGGCGTCATTCGGGCGAGTTGCTGGTCGAACCGAAAGGCCCGGTGGCGGCGCTGGAAACATTGATCATGGCGATGGTGGACGATTACCGGGGGGCGGTCCCGTCCGACCCGGCCCACCCGTGGCTGGCGAAAAGACCCGAGCGTCTGGGCTTAAGCGTATGGGGCGTGGCCATGGACAGGCAAGGCCATCAACTGGCCCATATCCATCCCTCGGCGTGGCTGTCCGGCGTCTATTACCCGAAAATCCCCGCCGTGATCCGCGCCGACGACCCCGGCCACGGCGGCTGGATCGAATTCGGCCGCGCGCCCGAGGATTTCCACAGCCCCACCGAGCCCGAAGTCAGGCTGGTCCGGCCCGAGGAAGGGCTGATGGTGTTGTTTCCGTCCTATTTCTATCACCGCACCGTGCCGTTCGAATCCGACGAGGTGCGCATCTCCATCGCCTTCGACGTTCTCGATATCGATTGAGCGAGCCCGGCCAGGGAACCGAGGCCGCCATCCACTTCCCCGAACACCGGACGATCGCCGGGGACGGGATCAGGACCCCGCTCCAGGGCAACCTGCCCACGAGTGCGGGCCGTTTGATCTCGTCGCCTGCGTCAGGAGAACTTCGCGGCGCGGGGCGGTGATGACATTGGCTACAGGCGTTCCGCCACCATGTGCCAATGCCAGTGCCCCGGGCGACGGCGGCGGCTGGGGCCAGGCGTTCTGTGATTTCATGGTCTCCGCCGACGCCCAGGCGATCTACCGGGAACACGGGCTTAAGGCTCCTCAATAGCGGGCGTATTCCAGCGCATCCGCCACGCTTCCGAAGAAATTGCATGACCCGGATCGCCCTGGAAAAGCTGTCTTTTCAGAGGGGCTTGACTCCTCCACCGGCAATAAGGAATATATACTAATACGACGGTCACCTAGGAATATTACGAATATGACGGGAACATGATAATGGCGGCTTGTTCTTTGGAATTGGAGTTTTCGCGGCGGGGCAAGCCACCAACGGCGGAGCCGACGGTTCATCAGGCTTCGACCGTCTGCCCGAAGAAACCCCGGACCCGGGTTGCTCCTTCATCAAAGTATCCGGTTGTCCACATCGGTCGTGCCGCCGTACGGCCCTGAAAAAAAATTAAACAGGCGAGCGCTTCCGCGTTCCATAACCAGGAGATGGAAATGTATAAAAATATGATTTTTGGTTTGGCCCTATGTCTTGCCGTCGGCTTTGCCACGACGTCGGCGATGGCGCAAAAAGTCAGTGAAGACGAAAAGGACCTCTGCCTCGAAGCCATCAAGGATCTGACCGATGACAAACCGCCCGCAGATGCGGTCAAGCTTTGCGGACAAGGCAAAATCGAGGCCGCCATGGAAAAGGCGATGGCTGCCCAAGGGGGATGATCGGCTGAAGCCGTCAATCTAAAAATTTCCACCTGATTATATGAGCCTGTATCGCCGTCCCTGAGTGGGCGGCGAAAAAAGGGCCGGTGCGGCTTTGACCCGTGAGTACAACTTAACAGTGAGTTATTAATTAATAGTCTATTTACGCGAGAACAGGGAAACTACACCATGTATCCTTCAGATTCAAAAAACCGTATTTTGAAAACCAGGCTGCCGAGCGCCGGTTTCAAGAAGCTTTTCATACTAATTATTCTGGGTGTCTTCGTGACGCCCTTTTTGTTGGGCGCCCCCGCCCATGCCCTGACCTTCCGGGAAGCGGCGAAAAAGGGCGACGCAACGATTGCCGAACTGGATGAATTAAAGACCTTTATCGGCAAGGCCGGGTTGCGGGCGCTGAAAAAGCTGAAACTGTCCAACATCAAGGTTCAGAACAAGGTCCTCACCGGCGACGTCAGGTTCATCAAGCTGGACTGGACCTTCATTGCGTCCGCCGGCGGCAACATCAAGAACACTTTCATCGGTTTCGGCCCGAAGCGGATATTCAAGTTCAAGGATTTGTTCGGCAAGGCCAAGGGGATTGAACTGTTCGACGTCATGACGTTCGACGATCAGATGCTTCTGGTCGCCGCCGCCGACCTCGAAATCGAGAGCGCCGACCTGCCGGCCAACGCCAAGGCCACCCTTGGACGGTTTTATGAAAACAAAAAATTCACCTTTGAAATGAAACAGGGCGTCTCCATGTTCGGAGCGCTCGACATGGCCGATTCAAAGCCCCTCAGCGATGCCATAAAGTTCTTGGGCGGAAAGTCGACGAAACTGCAGCTCAAGGGTTCGTTATCACCCAATATTCTGGATTCCCTGTTGGCCGGAAAACCCCCGCAACCGTCGTTGCACCTGACGGCGGCGATGCCGACCTTCCGGCCCAAGATCGGTGGTTTAGTTCAGCTTCCGGCCGACGTGCAGTTCACCTACAAAGCGGATTTGACGAAAGATTCGGTCGCCGTCGGCTTCGAGGGAGAGACGATGTTCTCCATCGGCAAGCAGAAAATGAACGTCGTTCTCGCCAACACATTGGAAGCCGAGGCCGGCAGCCCACCATCCATGGCCGTCACGATGACGCTGTTCAAGGGCCTGCCTTGGAAACAGGCGTTCGGCGTCAAATGGCTGACCATCGAAGACTATGAAATGGCCTTCAAGGTCGATACCACCGGCAAGCTGTCCATCGGCATGGACGGCACCACGTCGTTGGGCCAGAAGGCCGTGGGCTTGGGCGGGTCGATCCAGATTCAAGCCGCCAGCTCCGGCATACCGCTGCCGGAAAGCATCCGCTTTGAGATCAACGACGGCCCGGACAAAGTCGGCGCGCTGGCACTCCGGGATATGGTCTCCGTCTTCAACACCATGTCCAAGGCCGCCGGCGGCAAGGTCACGATTCCCTTAAATTCAATTCCCGATGTCGCCATCGCCGGTGTCGCCAAGGGCCAAGGTCCCAATATCGAGCTCAGGCTCGAGGCTTCCGGCGACGCCGGCATCGATATGTCCGGCAAGCTCCGCCTGCTGGGAACGGATATCGCCACCATCGACAAGGCCTTTATCAAGGCCGGCGAAGGCATCGAAATCCGGGCCAAGACGGCCAAACTTAGGGCCGGGCCGATCAAATTCCCGAATGCCAAGGTCGAGGTCGTGCTGCGCGTCGATCGTGAGGCCGGCACCATTCCGACGCCCAGGGTCCTGTTTTCGTCCGAAGCCCTGTCCCTGTTCGGGTCGAAAAGCACTCTGGACTTGGCCATGTTCATGACCAGTTCGTCGATCAAAGCAAAGCAGGATTTCGGCGATCTGTTCAAGTTCAATTTCAAGGCCTTCGCCGGCATCAAGGGGCTGGACTCGTTCGAGGATTTGGCAAAGGCCGACTACCGGATCATGGCCTCGCTGCAGTCCGACCCCGGCAAGTTTATCCGCGACGGCGGCGCGAAGGCGGTCAAGAAAGCCTACAACGGTCTGAAGTCGGGCTTCGAAAAGGCAATCAAGGACCTGAAAAAGGCGCAAGCTGAAGTCGATAAGCTTTCAGGTCTAATCACCAAAATGCGCAACCAGGTGAAGAAAGAAAAGCAAAGTGTCACCAAGCGCCTGAAAGCCGCGGAAGCCGAGGTCGCCAAACTTGTAAATTCCATCAATTACCTCGATGGCCGCATCAAGGTATTCAAGGGCCGTATCAAAAGCTGCAGGCAAAACACCAGTATCTGTTATAAATGGAAGTTGTCCGGCGGCAGCTGCAAGAAAAAGAAATGGGGCGTTTGCTATAAATGGCACCCCATTAAATCGAAGTGCAGTGGCAGAAAATCCATTCCGAACTACCCGGCGCGGGCGGCGTGTGAAGTCACAAACACCGCACCCCGGGCCGAGCTTGTCGTGGCCGAAGGCAAGAAGGCCACTGTCATTGCCGCCAAGTTTACGGCGGAAAAGACCCTCAATGCCCTCCGCAAGGGCATCGAAGTCCTGCCGGTTGATCTGGACCCCCGCGTCGCCGGCCTGATCGCCGCCAAGGAAATCGCCAAGGGAGTCCTTGAGGTGGCCAAGCAAACGGTCAAGGGGGCCGGCGCTTTTGCCAGCCTGTTGACCAAGGGTGTCGAAGCCGTCGGCAAGCCCGATGTTTTCGCGTTGGAGAAAAGCTCCATTCGCGGATCCCTTAAGGAGGCCTACCGCGGCAAACCGGTTGTCCTGGATATGAACTTCCGGCTTCTGGGCAAGAGCTATAAAAACCGTTTCGGTTTCTCGCTCACCGACTGGAAATTCAACGCCAAGCAGTTCGAGGTCATCGCCTTCAGCGCCGCCGCCAAGACGGTTGTCTCATTGGGCAAGAAGTTGAAGATCATCCCCCACGTCCTGCTCGACAAAGTGAACGCCCTTTACCTCAAACGCCAAGCCGCAGCTGATGCCATCCTGCGAAAGGCGGTCGTCGACAACGGCCGGATCAAGACCATTGCGGAAGACGCCAAGCTCTCCATGGGCCGAAGCATCGATCTTGACAGCCGCGTCCGCCGGGTCAGGAAGGAATCCGCACGCAAGCGCAGGTTAGCGCTACGCAGGAAGATGCGGCGCTTCATCCATAAAAAGCGTCAAAGCCAATTGGCTGTTCTGGTCGCCGCCCGCGCGGCGGCTAGGAAAAAAAGGAGCCCGTAGGGCCCGAAAAAGCCGGTTGTCTCGTGGAGGAAAACCCCGGGCAAGGCGTTGGATATCGCCATCGGTGCAAACGGCACCGCCTGGGTCATCGGCACCAACCGCGCGCCCTACCTATGGGGCGGTAAGAAATGGGGCAAGCTGCCGGGGTCAAATTTGGCCAACCTGACACTGGACAGGAACGGCAATCCTTGGGCCACGAACACGAAAAAAGAAATCCTGGCCGGCCGTATGAAGAATGTCGGCAAGAGG
>JAESSX010000271.1 GCA_016763915.1 Rhodospirillales bacterium | reverse complement strand
CTGCAACGCGGTTCCATTACCCTGCCGCAATCGACCAGGGGGCGTCGGGCGGCGGCCCGCTACACGGCGCGCGGCGGCCAGGAAAACACAGGGGCCTGGTGGTTCGAAACCGTCGATTTATCCGACATTTACCGCCGGACCTGGCCAAACGACGACACCGGCCGGGTCCAGATTACCTTTATCGGGATCGCCGCCGCCGCCGGCAGGACGCCGACCACGGGCTATGTTTCGGGCCTGCGCCTGTCGCGCTAAGAGGCTTTTGCTTTTGCCGCACGGGACATTGAAACTGTACACGAGGCCATAAAGAACGCATCATGCGCCCCGTTTGCCATTACATGCGCCCCGTTTGCCATTAACTGAGTGACAGGTTTGCAAATCCCATGATCGCTTTCGCTTTTCGCAATATCTTTGTTTGTTTTTTGATTGCCGGAATTTTTACCGCCAACGCCTCCGCACCGTCCGCGGCCCAAAACATGTCCCCGATGGCGTCCGGGAAATCCCCCCTGTTGAAAGCCGAGCGCGAAAAAATTGAAAGCGTCGTCAGGGACTACATCCTCGAAAATCCCGAGATCATCATCCAGGCCATCCAGGGCCTGCGCGAGCGGGAAGAACGCGATAGCCGTGATCGGGCGCAAGCCAACCTGGTCAAGCTTCAAGGGGAGTTGTTAAACGACCCCGATACCCCCGTCGGCGCCAATCTCAAAGGGGACGTCACCATTGTCGAATTTTTCGATTACCGTTGCGGCTATTGCAAACGGGTGTTCCCGGACATCATGAAACTCGTCGACAGCGATAAAGACATCCGTTTCGTGTACAAGGAATTTCCCATTCTCGGACCCGAGTCCGTCACCGCCTCCAAAGCCGGGCTGGCGGCATGGATTCTGGACAAATCGAAATACGAAGCCTTTCACACGGAAATGATGACCGCCAAGGGCGCCTTGCCGGAATCCCGGGTCATGGGTTACGCCGCCAAATCCGGTTACGATACCAAGGCATTGAAAAAGATCATGCAGGAGCCCCGCATCAACGCCCTGATCGAAAAGAACATGAAACTGGCCAGGGCGCTCGACATTAACGGCACACCGGCCTTTATCATCGGCAATGAGGTCATCCGCGGCGCGGTCGATCTGAAAACCCTGAAAACGCTCGTATCCAAGGCGCGCGGCAGTTAATCAATCCTGCCCCGCCTGAAGGACACAACCCACTAGCGCACCGGCAGGGCCATGAACCGGAAGCCGTTCACCCGTTCGACCAGCAACAGCAATTCCTTGCGGCCCTGTTTCTTGGCGTCATTGTAGGCGCTGACCACCTGTTCGGGCAGCCAGACATCCTGCTGGTTGACCTGGATGATCAGGTCGCCCCGCCGAAGCCCGATATCCGTACGGTCGGGGTCAACCAGCGTCACGACAACGCCGATGGACCCCCAACGAAGACCGAACCCTTTGCGAAGTTTCTGCGTCAGGGACGCCAGGGTCAGGCCGGACGCCGGCTGGCTGGCGACGGCGCTCTTGGTGATCAGCCAGGGCGGAGCCCACTTTCCCAGCGTCAATGTCAGGGTCATCGGTTTCCCGGCCCGCAAAATGACGACCTTCACCTTCTGGCCGGGTTTGGTTGCACCGGCGGCGCTCACCATGCTGTTGAAGGTTTCGATCTTTTTGCCGCCGAATTCGAGGATCAGGTCGCCGCGTTTGAACCCGGCCTTGTCCGACGCCCCGCCGAGAGCGACATCACGGACCAGAACCCCGTTCGTCGCCTTCAGGCCAAGGGCTTCGGCGATTTTGGCGGACATGCCCTGAACCTGCATGCCGATAAAGCCGGTTTCGGCGCTATGCGCAGGGGCGGCCTGGACCGACAACACCAACACCCAGGCGGCAAGGACAACGGGTAATTTAAAAAAATTGAATTTCATTAACAAACAGATCGCCCCAAACAGAAAATTTTGAAAAGTCTAGCTCTCTCAGAGGGTTGTGACAACCGAACCGGGCTACCCCAACACATCACAGCCACTCGCGGCCTGCATCGACGCCGGCCGTCAGCATTGAGGGTTTTCCAGCGCCTCGATTTTTTTCAGGGTCTGGATCGCCGTAAACGAATTAAAGACCAGTTCCAGTCTCGGCGTCACGCCGTTGTCCAGAACCACGGCCTGAACCTCATATTCGGGCTCGGCCGCCCGCCCGCCCAAAGGATAAAACGCGATGCGCATGATCCAACCGGGCCGTTCCACGAGCGGACCCAGTTTGTTTTCCGCTTTCGCCGTGGATTGGCCCCATTGCGTCTTGAGGGGAATGATAAAGGCAATGGCCTTTTGCGGCCCCTCATCGTCGGTGCCGTCGAAAACGATGGTTTCGGCCCTCGACTCTCCGGCGCGCGCTTTTTCGATCAGCCACGACGTCAGCCCGAAATAGAACTGCGTTCCCGACGGCAGCTTCATGGTGATTTTTTCAGGTTCGGTATAGACCGCCTCGCCGGCAGTATCCGGATCGGAATGGGCGGTGCCCCTGTATTTCGTGGTTTTGCCGTTGGCCGAGGAACGGGCGGCAAAACGGTATTCCTTGCCGTCCAGGGATTCCCAGCCGGTATACATCAGGTCCTGGCGCAACTGTCCGCCGGACTGGGTCGTCACCTGCATTTTGACCCGTTCCGCCGAAATCCAGGCGTCACAGGTTTTTTCCAGAACCGACTGTACGGAGCCGCCGACGCTGAGGAACAGTCCAGAGGCATCGGTCTTTCCCATGGACAGCGAATAAACCGCCATGTGCGGCGCTAAACCGGACTTGGCCCCGGCAGCGGTTGCCGGTCCCTGGCCAAGGACAACGCCAAGCGACAAGACCGCCGTCACGGCGGTAGCAAACAGGACAGGTTTCTTTCCCAACGCCCCCATTATGAGCATCCTTTGCAATATCAACCTCCCTTTTACCTTAAGCATTCTGACGCCCAAGACAAAGCCGTTCTTGCGAAATGGGGCCGCGCGCTATATCCAGACAGCTATTGAAGTTATTGGTAAAGTGATTGGTATTACAAACAGCTATGCGTGTACTGTCTGTTTTCGGAACCCGTCCCGAAGCCATCAAGATGGCGCCGGTCGTCAAGGCGTTGGCCGGCGCGCCGGGCATCGACTCCGGCGTCTGCGTCACCGCCCAGCATCGCGCCATGCTGGACCAGGTGCTGGACCTGTTCGGCATCGATCCCGAATTCGACCTCGATATCATGCGCGACAACCAGGACCTGGCCCATATCACCAGCGCCGTCTTGGACGGCATGATCGGTGTTCTCGACGATTTCCAACCGGACCGGATTCTGGTGCACGGCGACACCACGACGGCATTCGCCGCCTCGCTCGCCGCCTTTTACCGGAAAATTCCCGTCGGCCATGTCGAGGCCGGTCTGCGCACCGGCGACGTGTATGCCCCTTACCCGGAAGAAATGAACCGCCGGCTGAGCGACGCCATCGCCGACATGTTCTTCGCCCCCACGGAAACCGCGCGCGCCAACCTGATCGCCGAAGGCGCCGCCGATGCGCGCATTTTCGTCACCGGAAATACGGTCATCGACGCGTTGCTGTCGGTAACCGCCATGCTCCGGGACGACGCGATGCTGCGGCGCCGAATGGAAGACCGTTTCCAGTTCCTCGACCGGCAACGCCGGATGATCCTGGTGACCGGGCACCGGCGGGAGAATTTCGGTCCCGGGTTCGAAGCCATCTGCGCCGCGCTGGCGGAACTGGCCGGGCGTAATGATGTCGAGATCGTCTACCCGGTGCACCTCAACCCCAACGTCAGCGAACCGGTGCACCGGATTCTGGACGACCTGGCCAACATTCACCTGATCGAACCCCTGGATTATCTGCCCTTCGTCTATCTGATGGAACGGGCCCATCTGGTGCTGACCGATTCCGGCGGCATCCAGGAAGAGGGCCCGTCGCTCGGCAAGCCGGTTGTGGTCATGCGCGACGTGACGGAGCGCCCCGAAGCCGTCGAGGCCGGAACCGTCAAACTGGTCGGCACCGATAGGGACGCCATTGTCGGCGAATGCGCCCGCCTGCTCGACGACGAGGCGGCCTACCGGACCATGAGCCGGGCCCACAACCCGTACGGCGACGGCACCGCCGCGAAGCGCATTGTCAAGGAGCTGTCCCGTGACCTTTAACACGCTGTCCGTTCTCGGCTTAGGATACGTCGGCCTGCCGACGGCGGCGGTTTTCGCCAGCCGCGGGATCGACGTCCTGGGCGTCGACACCAACGCCGCCGTCGTCGAAAAGATCAACCGGGGCGAAGTCCATATTGTGGAACCGGACCTGGATAAAATCGTCCACGACGCGGTCGCCGCCGACAAGCTGCGCGCCGCCACCGAACCGCAACCGTCGGACGCCTTCATCATCGCCGTGCCGACGCCGTTCACCGACGGCCACAAGCCCGACCTCGGCTATCTGATGGCCGCCGCCGAAAGCCTGGCCCCGGTGCTGAAGGCGGGCGATCTGATCGTCGTCGAATCGACGGTGCCGGTCGGCGCCACCCGCGCCGTTTCCGAACGCTTAAGCGAAATGTGTCCGCATTTAAGTTTTCCCCACGACAGCGAAACCGCCGATATTCACATCGCCCACAGCCCGGAACGGGTGCTGCCCGGCCGGGTCATCGCCGAACTGATCCGGAACGACCGCGTCATCGGCGGCATTTCGCCCGCTTGCGGGGAACGGGCGGCGGCGCTGTACGGCCTCGCCGTCGAAGGCGAATGCCTGCTGACCACGGCGCCAACGGCGGAACTGGTGAAACTTTCGGAAAACGCCTTCCGCGACGTCAACATCGCCTTCGCCAACGAACTGTCCATCATCTGCGAAAAGCTCGGCGTCGACCCCTGGGAGGCCGTCCGGTTGGCCAACCATCATCCCCGGGTCAATATCCTGCAACCCGGCCCCGGCGTCGGCGGTCATTGCATTGCCGTCGACCCCTGGTTCATCGTCGATTCCGCCCCCGACGACACCGACTTGATCCGCGCCGCGCGCAAGGTCAACGACGCCAAGCCCCACCACCTCGCCGAACAGGTCATTGCCGCCGCCCGCGAGCAGGCCGCTCCGGTCATCGCCTGCCTGGGGCTGGCCTACAAGGCCGACATCGACGACTTGCGCCAAAGCCCGGCCGTCACCGTGGTCCAACGCCTGGCCGGGGCCATGACCGGGAACGGCGAAATTCTCTGCGTCGAACCCCACATAGAAACCCTGCCGGCGGACCTCGAAGGCGTCGCCGGCGTCACCCTCGCCGGTCTCGACGATGCGCTGGAACGGGCCGATATCGTGGTCCTGCTGGTCGATCACAGGGTGTTCAAGGACCTCGCCCGGGAGCGCCTGGACGACAAGCGGGTGTTCGACGCGCGCGGCATCTGGCGATCCTGAAGGGTTAGCCGGCGGCCGGTTGGGATCGTTCCGCCGGATCACTCAAAGTGCCCAGTTCCGCCAACAGGTGCCCGGCCTTGACGTAGATCAGGCAGCCCTCGCCGGAGAACGGGGTGTGACTACTCAGGTGCGGGCTGCGAAGCCAGGTTCCCGCCGGATAGGCGCCGAATTCGTCTTCGAAGGTGCCCTCGATAACGTAAATTTCCTCGCCTCCGAAATGGCTGTGGCGATTGAAAACGGTTCCCGGCTGCCAGCGCACCAGGGCCGTGCTCTCTGTTTCAAACTGATGCAAGGGCAACACGCTTAGGCCGTCAACCAGTCCCGGCGCGAAAGCAACGGCGCGCGTGTCGATGGTAACAGACTCCGTATCGCCGTCCTGAAATTGCCAAAGTTTGACGAAAATGGAGCAACCCTCGCGGGTGAACGGCGTATGCGATGTGCCGACCGGATGGCGCAGGTAAGACCCCGGACCGAAGTCCCCGGACCCGTCGGAGAAGGTGCCGTCCAACACGAGGAATTCCTCACCGCCGTCGTGGCGGTGCATGGGAAATGTGCTACCCGCCGCAAAGCGGACGATGGATGTCGCGCGCGCCACCTCGCCGCCGAGGCGATCCAGCATGATGCGATCAACACCGGCACTCGGCGAAGCGACCCAGTCCGCGCTGTTGGTTTGTAGCAAAGCGCGCTCGTCAAAATTCGCGTTGATGCGCAGGATTTCTTTCGTCATCGCTCAGGCCCCACAAAACGGCCCGACGTTACCAGTATTCCGGATAGCGGACATCGGATCGCAGGTTGTTGAATATCAGGGCAACGACAGCGATCAGCACGGCCCCTGTCAGCACGGGGAAGATCAAAAAGCTCCAGGCCGGTTGCAGGGCAAACACCACCAACGGGTCGGCGCCCGCGGGCGGGTGTCCGGTTCGGGTCACCTGCATCATAATCACCGCCAGGCCGACGGCGAGCGCCATGGACGGCCAGCCGCCGCCGAGAAGGGCCAGAACGATCAGGCCGATGGCCGTCGATATCAGATGGCCAAGGACGATGTTTCTGGGTTGCGCCAGCGGACTCTCCGGCACCGCGAAGGCCAGAAAACAGGACGCCCCGAACGGCGCCATCAGAAGCAAGGCCCCGGTCCCCTCGCCAAGTCCCGCCGTGGCGGCGATAGCGAATGTCGCCCCTATTCCAGCCAGGATTGCCGACGACATGCGCGGCGCAGGCGGCAGCGTGTTTCCACCGGCCATTTTGCCGATGTAGCGCCCGAACCATTGCATGGAGGGATTTCCTAAAAGTCGTGCGTCAAAGATCAAGGACGACAGTCTCACCATCGGCGCAAGACACGCAAGGACACATTAATCGGGCCCGGCCGCTTCCGGTGTCAGGGGGCAGGTCCGTCATTTGGCATGAATAATGCAACGTCCATGATGCAAGCCGGGAGGAGGTCAGCTGCATTCCATGCCCTTCCCCCCCAGGGCGCGGCTCTTCTCCCGGTTTTTGCAACTCTTCAAATAAATCTCTCCCCAAACTTCATGGGGGTGCCATACCAGGCACCCCCGTTTTTTTTCAAAGAGCATCTCAATTTGCGAGCCATTCTCCATTTGCGATACCGTGTCTGCTTTTCTCCGGGTTCGCTTCATTGCCATTCACACGGCTCTTATACCGCAGTCATAGTCTGTTCATACCCCGCCGTTATAACGGATAGTGAATGGCAGTAACTATGATCGGGTTAGGGTACATTACCCCGACACGATATTCGGAACTTGCAAGGGGTGCCGGTCGAAGGGCTTCGGAAAACCGACCTGATCTATGTCAAAGATAAATGGCGACCGTCGAAATACCATTGGCAGGATTTCTAAAATGG
>JAESSX010000270.1 GCA_016763915.1 Rhodospirillales bacterium | reverse complement strand
GGATTTGGGCGGGTTGTATTCCTGGGTGAAGACTTCCGGGGGCAAGCGGTCGCGGAACGGTTGCAGCAGTTTCAGCTCGTCGTCTTTGGGCGTCCCCGTCGCCGCCAGTTCGGAATTGTCGAAATAGCTGCGCGTGCGGGAGTACTGGCCGTAGAACAGGTTCTTGTTGGACCATTCGAAATCGAAGGCATAGCCCAGCGCCTGGCGCACGCGGTGGTCCTTGAATTTGTCGCGCCGCGTGTTGAAGACGAACGCCTGCATGCCGGTGGACCGGTTGTGGGCGATTTCCTCCTTGCGCACCAGCCCGGTTTTGACGTCCTCGAAGTCATAGGCCGTGGCCCAGGCCTTGGACGAATTCTCCGGGCGGTAGTCGTATTCGCCTTTCTTGAAGGCCTGCAGCGCGATGGTTGCGTCGCGGTAATAGTCGTAGCGGATGACGTCGAAATTGTACTGTCCGCGATTGACCGGGATATCCCGCCCCCACCATTTCTTGACCCGTTTGTAGGTGATCGAGCGGCCCGGCTCGAAGCTGTCGATTTCGTAGGGCCCGCTGCCGAGCGGCGGCTCAAGGGTGGTTTTCGAGAAATCGCGGGTTTCCCAGTAATGTTTCGGCAACACCGTCAATTGGCCCAGGATCAGCGGCAGTTCGCGGTTTTCGCCGGGCTTGAAATTGAACCGCACCGTGCGCGGGCCGGTTTTGCGCACCTCGGCCACGTTGCCGTAATAAAACCGGTAAAACGGCGTACCCTTTTTGACCAGAAGATCGAAGGAAAAGATGACGTCTTCCACCGTCACCGGCTTGCCGTCGTGCCAGTAGGCTTGTGGCCTGAGCGTGAAGGCGACCCAGGAGCGGTCGTCCGGCATCTCCACCTTTTCGGCCAGCTGCCCGTACTGGCTGAAGGCCTCGTCGGCGGTGCCGAACATCAGGTTGTCGTACAAAAAGCCCAGTCCGGCGGCCGGGTTGCCCTTGACGATGAAGCTGTTGAAGCTGTCGAAGGTGCCGGTGGCGCTGAGCCGCACCGTGCCGCCCTTGGGAGCGTTCGGATTGACGTATTCCAGATTCTTGAATCCGGCCGGGTATTTCAAATCCCCGTGCATGGCGAGGCCGTGCGAACTTTCGGCCGCGGGGGCGGCAACGGGGGCCAGGCCGAGAACGGCGGCAAACAGGATCAAAGCAATCAGGCGCATGGTTTTCCTTACCTTGTTTCGGTCTCTTGGCGAGGATAACAAATCACCACCGAACGATGGCGAAAATATGATGACCGGCGGCCGGCCCCCTACCGCACCAGCAGCTCAAGCGCCCGGGCGTGCAGGGCTTCGTCCCCGGTGGCCAGCACGGTGCCGTCGCCGCCCGCACCCAGGGGTTTGCCCGACCAGTCCGAAATAACGCCGCCGGCGCCTTCGATGATCGGCACCATGGGGGCGAAATCGTACAGCTCCATGGTGCCTTCGCAGACGATATCGACCCAGCCGTTGGCGAGCAGGCCATAGGCCATGCACTCGGCGCCGTAAACCGCGCGCCAGGACGCCTTGCGCAGGCGCTCGAAGGCCGGGAAGTCGGCCTCCTCGAACATCTGCGGCGAGGTCGCGTACAGCCACGCCTTAGCCACATCGCCACAGGCGCGCACGCTTACCGGTTCCCCATTGAACGTGGTCGGCCGGCCTTGCACGCCGACCCAGCGTTCGTTCAGCGCCGGAATGTCCAGCACGCCGAGGATCGGCCGGCCGTCCCGCAACAGGGCGATCAGGGTGCCGAACACCGGTTTTCCGGTGACGAAGGATTGCGTGCCGTCGATGGGGTCCAGCACCCAGACGTATTCGGCGTCTGTGTTGGTATCGTCCATTTCCTCGCCGATGATGCCGTGGCCGGGTTGGGCGGCTTTGAGGACCGCGCGCATGGCGGCCTCGGCTTCCCGGTCGGCGATGGTGACCGGGCTGGCGTCGGGCTTGGCGATAACATCGAAAGGCCTGCGAAAATATTTCATCACCACCTCGGCGGCGGTATCGGCCAGATTTTCCGCCAGCTCTATTAAGGCGTCATCGTTCACGGTAACGGTTTCGGCTGATCGCTCAAAGACCGGAGATAGACGATGACGGCGGCGCGGGCTTTGGCTTTCTTGAGACCTGAGAAGCTCATCTTGGTGCCCTTGGCGAAGCCCTTGGGGTTGGCCAGGAAGCCGTCCAGCTCCTGGTAGCCCCATGCCCCGCCGAGGCCCGCCAGGGCGCTGGAATACTTGTAACCGGGCACCGACGCCTTGCCCTGGCCGACGATATTCCACAGGTTGGGGCCGACCTTGTTCTTGCCGCCCTTTTTCGTCGAATGACAGGCCTTGCACTTCTTGAAGGTCTTCTCGCCGGCGGCGATGTCGGCGGACGCCAGCATCGCCAGGGCGCCGGCGGCGGCTTCCGGTGCGGCGGCCTTGGTCGTTTCCGGTGCAGCGGCCTTGGTCGTTTCCGGTGCAGCGGGCGGGAAGGCGGCGGCCTTCAAGGGTCCGGACGAAACCACAAGGTCGCCGATCGCGTTGACGCCCCAGATCAGCCAGGCGCAAACCAGAACGCTGCCGGCGAGCTTTTCAAACATCGAAAAATTCATGGATCCCGTCCTTATTTGTTGGCCCCGGTGGCCGGTTGCGGTCATCGGAGGATGCTACCGGGGAAATGTAGCCCCAAGGCCCCCTCCGGTTCAATGCGCAAAGCGGTTTTCCAAGGCTCTTTAGGTGGTTAAAGTGCGTGCCATGAACACACCCGATACGCTTGCGCAAAATCCCATCATCATCATTCCGTCGCGGCTGGCCTCGGCCCGGCTGCCGGACAAGCCTCTGGCCGACATTCACGGGCAGCCGATGATCGTCCATGTCTGGCGCCGCGCCATCAAGGCCGACGTCGGCCCGGTCATCGTCGCCTGCGGGGATTTTGAAATCATCGACGCCATCAAGGAGGCCGGCGGCGATGCCGTGTACACCAACCCCGGCCATGCCTCGGGCTCGGACCGGGTGTTCGAAGCCCTGCATATGGTCGATCCGCTGAAAAAGCACGATTGCGTCATCAACGTGCAGGGCGACCTGCCGACCATCGAGGCGGACGCAATTCGCGCATCGCTGATCCCGCTCGCGGACGGGGCTGTCGATATCGCCACCCTGGCGGCCCGGATCACCGATGAGGCCGAGCGCGACGATCCCAACGTGGTCAAGGCGGTGTTGTCCATGGACGAGGGGGCGCGCACCGCGCGCGCGCTTTATTTCAGCCGCGCCACGGTGCCGAGCGGCCCAGGCCCGCTGTATCACCACATCGGGTTGTACGCCTTCCGGCGCCGGGCGCTGGAGAGGTTCGTCAAATTGCCGCAGGGGGTTTTGGAGCGGATCGAAAAGCTGGAGCAGCTGCGCGCGCTGGAAAACGGCATGCGCATTGACGCCCGGCTCGTTGACACGGTTCCCCTGGGTGTTGATACTCCCGCCGACCTTGAGCGCGCCCGCGAATTGCTGGCGCCGGGCAACCCGTAACCGCGAGCCGCATATGTCCGAATCCAACACCACCATCGCCTTTCAGGGCTCGCCCGGCGCGTATTCCGATATGGCGTGCCGCAGCGCCTATCCGGAGATGACGACGCTGCCGTGCCGGACCTTCCCGGACACCTTCGAGGCGGTGCGCTCGGGCGACGCCCGGTTGGCGATGATTCCGATCGATAACACCATTGCCGGGCGGGTTGCCGACATTCACCACCTGTTGCCGGAATCGGACCTGCACATCATCGCCGAACATTTCGAGCGGGTGAACCATCACCTGTTGGGCGTTCCGGGGGCGGACATCTTCGGCATCACCCACGTGCACAGCCACGTCCATGCCCTCAACCAGTGCGGCAAGCTGATCCGCAGCCTCGGCGTCGAGCCGGTGGTGCATGCCGATACCGCCGGCGCCGCCGCCGATATCGCGGCCCTCGGCGACACCACCCAGGCCGCCATCGCGTCCGAACTGGCCGCCGAGATGGATGGCCTGGTCAGCCTTCAGGCCAACATCGAGGACGCCGCCCACAACACCACCCGCTTCGTCGTCATGGCGGACGAGGCGCGCGACCCCGGTGTCGATACCGATAACGTGATGACCGGTTTCATCTTCCGGGTGCGCAACGTGCCGGCGGCCCTGTACAAGTCGCTGGGCGGCTTCGCCACCAACGGCATCAACCTGACCAAGCTGGAAAGCTACGTCGACGCGGGGTTTGTCGCCGCCCAGTTTTTCGCCGACGCCGAGGGCCACCCAGAACAGAAAGCGTTGAAGCGGGCGTTGGAAGAACTCGAATTCATCACCCACGAAATCAAAATTCTGGGCGTCTATCCGGCCCACCCCTTCCGCCTTCAGCAGAACGGCAACGGCGAGGGTTAACCAGAGCCCGCCTCCCTGAGCCAGTCGTCGATCAGGTGGCGGGAGATGGAATCTTTTCTCGGCAGGCGTTTATCCTTAGGCGCTGCGTCGCCCCATTCGCCGAAGGCGCGCACCTCGCCGGGGGTGAACCAGCGGGCGTCTTCCAGTTCGCGGCCGTCGATCACGATGTCGGTGCTGGTCGCACTGGCCCGGAACCCCAGCATCAACGACGATGGGAACGGCCACGGCTGCGACGCCTGATAGCGCACGTCGGTGATGCGGATGGCGGATTCCTCGAACACCTCGCGCGCCACGGCCTCTTCCAGGGTTTCGCCCGGTTCGACAAACCCGGCCAGGGTCGAAAACATGCCGTCGACCCATTTTTCCTGCCGCCCCAGCAGGCACGCCGGGCCGCGGCCTTGGGGGTTTTCGTGCGCCACCAGCATGATCACCGCCGGGTCGGTGCGCGGGAAATGCACGTGCGCGTCGTCTTCGTTCCGGCACGCCCGCACATGGCCGCCGTCGCGGCTTTTCGTCGGCTGGCCGCAAACGCCGCAGAACCGGTGCTTGCGATGCCAGTGCACCATGCCCCGGGCATAGGCCAGCAGCGCGCCCTGGTCGGCCGCCATCAGGGCGCCGACGCG
>JAESSX010000269.1 GCA_016763915.1 Rhodospirillales bacterium | reverse complement strand
GCAAGGCGTCGGACAGCGGCACCGCCGTGTCCAGATGGTAGACCTTGAACCGGATATTGCTGGCCGGTGATCCCGGCGGCCGGTACAGCACCCTGCCGATGCCGCCGTCTTCCAGCAGGCGTTCGATCTCGCGGATGTCTTCGATCGCCCGGGCGCTGTCATGGCTTTCCCGGTACCCCGCATCGAAAGCCTCGCCATAGCGTTGCAGCAGTTCGTTTACGCTATCTTCGCCGTAGCGTTCGGCCAGGGCTTCGCTCAGGCGGTCGGTCCACGACCGGGCCGCCTCGACAAGACGGGCTTCCAGCGCCGGGACCTCGTAGGGCGGGATTTTTCCCGGCTTGGTGCGGATGATCAGATGCAGGCGCGCCAGCGGGGAAGCACCGATTTCGGCATGATGCGCCGCCATCTTGCCGGCGAAGGCCTCACACAGGATGTCCTGTATTGCGCGGCGCAGCGCCATCTTGTAGCGGTCCCTCGGTACGTAAATCAGACACGACATGAAGCGCCCAAAACCGTCCTCGCGAACGAACAGCGCAACCCGCTTGCGGTCCTGCAGGTGCACGATGCCGAGGCTGGTGTGGAAAAGCTGGTCGTCGGAAATTTGAAACAATTCGTCGCGCGGAAACGTCTCCAGAATATGCGCCAGGGCTTTGGCATCGTGGCTTTCCGCCGGCAGACCGGCCCGTTGCATGGTTTTTTCCAGGCGCCGGCGAAGAAGGGGAATATCGCGCGGGCTGCGGCTGTATGCGGCGGAGGTGAACAGGCCGACAAACAGGTGTTGGCCGATGACCCGGCCCCGACTGTCGAAACGCTTGATGCCGATCGCGTCCATATGGACCGGCCGGTGAACGGTTGAGCGCGCATTGGCTTTGGTCACCAGCAACACATCGGACCCGTTGCCGCGACTGGGCGAGGCTTGTATGTCCCTGATTTCCTTGAACACCGTACGGTCGGGGTTGCTGAGAATGCCGAGGCCGGATTTATTGTTGACCAGGACACGGGTCAGCTTGCCGCTTCCGGTAAGGCGGAATTCCCGAAACCCCAGAAAGGTGAAATGATTGTCGTTAATCCAACGCAGAAAAGCGCGGAATTCTTCGGCGTCTTCGGCCGGAACCCTGCGCGGCATGGTCTCCATCTCATCGATCACATCGGTCATTTTTGCGTTCATGGCGGGCCAGTCCCTGACCACGGTGCGGATGTCCCCAAGAACAGCGCGCAATCCTGTTTCGATGGATTTCTTGCGCGCGCCGGATACCTGGGTGATATGCAGGTGCATGAACGATTCGACGACCCCGTCGGACCCGGGCTCGCCGGAGGCAAGGATTTCGGAAATTTTCCCTTTCTTGTTTCGGCGGACCGCGAACAACGGATGGATCACCAGATGCACCGTCAGGTTCTGCTGGTTGATTTCCGCGGTAATCGAATCCACCAGGAACGGCATGTCATCGTTGATGATTTCGATGACCGTATAATTACACTGCCAACCGTCTTTTTTAGCGTCCGGATTGAAAACCCGGATCAGCGCCTTGCGCCGGGAGCGGACCTGGCTTTGTTTCCAGTGCCCATGGGCCAGCGCGAACAGGGTCGCCGGCGAGTTGTCCTGAATGTCCTGGGGCGGCACATTGGCGTAATAGGCCTTCAGGAAAGGGGCAAATCGGTTTTGAGCATTTTTGCCCAGGCGCTTTTTGCTTTGGGCGACCGTTTTCCTGATAAGGTCGGCTTTCCTTGCTTCGGCGTCAGATGGCATGTCGTCCTCCTGGCCACCCGCCTTAAGTCCGTGGCCTGGTTTCTACAAACGCTACTTTTTAAATATATCTAAAAGGCTAGACCATTATCTAGTCTTTACAATGGTTTCGTTAATTTAGGGGCGAAAAAAACGCCGCAACGTTTGAGAAAATCCTCCGAAACCCGCTAAACTATTTACAGAGTTTAAAGAGAATTCGGTGGAGATGAAGGACGAGGCCATGAAACCCGTTCCCATGGTGATGCCGGAGTTGCCCAACCAGCCCAATTCGTTGGTAAATTTTTTTGATCGTCTGCCCCAAGGGGTGATCGATACGCTGACGACCGAGCAAATAGAAGCGATCCAACAGGCCTTCGAAGAACCGGGCTGGCGTCGCTCGCCGGTCGACATCCGGCTGACGATTCCATTTTTCGGCCGCAAATATTATTTCACCTTCGTCGGCGGCGCCGAAAAAAGAAGCGGCCAACGCCGCGCCGAGGAACGCCATCAGTATCCGCTACGGACCGCCGCCAATATCTTTTTCTTTATCGGCCTGGCGACGCTTTTCTATGGCGCCGCCATCGTCGGCCTGGCCCTGCAGTCCGCCATCGTCGAATTCTAGGAAATCCGGCGGCCGGGCAAACTTGACCCCGGTCAAGTCCATCGTGAGCGCCCTGTCTTATTGTCGAGTCCGGCATAAACCAAAAGGGGGGACGTACATGACGACTTCGGGGATTATTTTTTTAACGATTCTTATTGGCGTGAGTGCGCTGTTTATGGGCTTGCTGACCTGGGCCGAACTCAGGACGCGTTCCTGAAAATATAATCCGCCGCCCAGACCCTGGATAATACCCGGGCCTGGGGCAATGCTTGGAAATGTTGGATCAGCCCCGGGACAAGGCCGGGGGTGGCGTTTTTCCTGTGGCGAAAGCTGAATTTCCCGGGCTGTTTTTCCGATGGCCTGAAGCGTCGGCATAAAACAAGGGGCCGACGCTTAGCATCGGCCCCTTGAGAAAACTGGAGCGGGTGATGAGATTCGAACTCACGACTTCAACCTTGGCAAGGTTGCGCTCTACCCCTGAGCTACACCCGCAGCGACCGTTGAAAACGGCGCGCCGATAATAGCCGCTGTTTTGGCGTTTGCAAGACCGCTGTGCATTATCATAAAAAACCATACTTATGTTTGCCATTGTTTGCCATCGGATCTTGCCCCCCTGCCGGGACAAAGCCCCCCTCAACGCCCCCTCAGGATACGGGGGGTTGCGCCGGACCCCCTAAACGGCCATCTATGGGGGGCGGATGGCCCGGAAACCCGGTCAGGACCGGAGATATCCGTATTGAAACAGCAAAATTGAAGTGATCAAGCTATGGAATTCACAATGAACCCGGATGGTTCGATGGTACCCGAAAATTCCGGGAACGCCGACAAAGATAAAAAAGCCCCCGCCGAAGCGACGGCGCAGATTATCCCCGGGGCCCCCGGCCCGGCGGAGCAACCCGCGCCCCCCGGCAAACTCATCATGGATT
>JAESSX010000268.1 GCA_016763915.1 Rhodospirillales bacterium | reverse complement strand
TGCTGCTGCGGCTGGATGACATCCACGTGCGCTTCGCCAGCCAGAACGTGCTGGAAGGCGCGCAACTGCAGGTGCATCGCGGCGAGATCGTCACCCTGATCGGCCCCAACGGCGCCGGCAAGACAACCATCGTGCGGGTCGTTCTGGGCCTGACCCGGCCGGACCAGGGCACGGTCATGCGGCGCGCCGGCCTGGTCATCGGCTATATGCCGCAACGCCTGCATATCGATCCGACCCTGCCGCTGACGGTCGGCCGGTTTCTGGTGTTGGGGGCGGGGCGGCGGCGCTATTCGCCCGATCAGCAGGGCCAGGTTCTCGACGAGGTCGGCGTCGGCAAAATTCTCGAGACCCCGGTGCAGGCCGTATCCGGCGGCGAGTTCCAGCGCGTCGTGCTGGCCCGGGCGCTGTTGCGCGACCCGGACCTGCTGGTGCTGGATGAACCGTCGCAAGGCATCGACGTGACCGGCCAGGCGGAGCTTTACCGTTTAATCACCCGCATCCGCGACCGCCGGGGGTGCGGCGTGTTGATGGTGTCGCACGACCTGCATCTGGTGATGGCCGACACCGACGAGGTCGTGTGCCTGAACCACCACGTCTGTTGCGCCGGCCATCCGGAAATGGTGACCAGCGACCCCAGCTACATCCAGTTGTTCGGCAAACAGGTGGCCGGCGCGCTCGCCGTCTATCACCACCATCACGACCACGAACACGACGCCGACGGCAACGTAGTGCCGCTGGACGGAGACGGCAACGTAGTGCCGCTGGACGGAGACGGCAACGTAGTGCCGCTGGACGGAGACAACGCCCATGGATGACTTTATGATCCGCGCGCTGATCGGCGGCTTCGGCGTCGCCGCCGTGGCCGGGCCTCTGGGGGCTTTCGTGGTGTGGCGGCGAATGGCTTTTTTCGGCGGCACGCTATCCCATTCGGCGTTGCTGGGGGTGGCCCTGGGGTTTTTGCTGGGGATAAATCTGAATATCGCCATTTTCGCCGTCTGCGCCGTGGTCGCGGTGTTGCTGGTCAGCCTGGCGCGGCCCTCGGGGCTTTCCAACGACACCTTGCTCGGCATCCTGGCGCACGCCAGCCTGGCCTTCGGGCTTATTGCGCTGTCGTTCATGGAAACCCAGCGCATCGATCTGATGAGCTATCTGTTCGGCGACGTGCTGGCGACGACGGTATCCGATATCACGCTGATTTACGGCGGCGGCGCGGTCGTCGCCGGGCTGCTGGCGTGGTTGTGGCGGCCGTTGCTGGCGACCAGCGTGGACGAGGAACTGGCCAGGGTCGAAGGGGTTCCGGTGCAGGCCGTCAATCTGGGCTTCATGCTGTTGCTGGCGGTGGTCGTGGCGCTGGCCATGAAGGTGGTGGGAATCCTGCTGGTGACGTCGTTGATTATCATTCCGGCGGCGGCCGCCCGGCGGCTGTCGACGACGCCGGAACAGATGGCGGCGCTGGCCGCCGTCGGCGGCTGCGTCGCCGTTGCCGCGGGTCTGTGGGGATCGATGCAGTTCGACACGCCGTCGGGACCGTCCATCGTCGCCGCCGCTTTCGCCCTGTTCGTGCTGGTGACGGCGGCACCCGCCTTCAAGCGGCGACGTTAAGTCGTTAAACGGCGGCGGTAAGGCGTTCCAGTCCCTTGTCCAGATCGGCGATCAGGTCGTCCGGGTCTTCCAGCCCGATATGCAGGCGCAGGCAGGGGCCGCCCGGCGGCCACCGGCTGGCGGTGCGGGTTTTTCCGGGCTCGGTGGGAATCATCAGGCTTTCATAACCGCCCCAGCTGGCGCCCATGGCGAACAGCTCCATATGGTCCAGCATCGCCGCCACGGCATCCTTTGAACAGGCCTTGAGGACCACGCCGAACAGTCCCGAGGCGCCGGAGAAATCCCGCTTCCACAGGTCGTGGCCGGGATCGCCGGGAAGCGCCGGATACAGAACCCGGTCGACTTCGGCGCGGTCGCGCAGCCAGCCGGCGACTTTGAGGGCGTTTTCCTGGTGGCGGTCAAGCCGCACCGAAAGGGTGCGCAGCCCCCGAAGGCCCAGATAACAATCGTCCGGCCCCGGGCAGTTGCCCATGGCGTTGGCCGTGCCCTTGACCGCCAGATGGTGCGCCGGCGTCTGTACCGTGATCAGCCCCAGCATGACGTCGGCGTGGCCGCCGATGTACTTGGTCGCCGCCTCGATGACGATGTCGACGCCGTGCTCGAAGGGGCGGAACAACAACGCCGTCGCCCAGGTGTTGTCCATCAGCAACAGGGCGCCGGCGGCGTGGGCCTCGGCGGCGATGGCCGCCACGTCGATCATCTCGAAAGTCAGCGATCCCGGGGATTCGATGAAGACGACTTTGGTTTCCGGGGTCAGCAGGCCGGCGATGGGCTGGGCCGGGTCGAAATACGTGACATCGACGCCGGCGCGCGCCAGCAAACCGTCGGACACCCGGGTCCGGGTCGGCCCATAGGCATTGTCGATCACCAGGGCGTGGTCGCCGGATTTCAGAAACGCGGTCATGGAGATGGCGACGGCCGCCGCCCCCGACGAGGTGGCGACCGTCTTGTGGCCGCCGTAGAGCGCGGTAACGGCTTCTTCCAGGGCAAACGTCGTCGGCGTGCCGGTCCGCCCGTACTGCACCCCTTCGAAAGGACCGGCCGGCTTGGCTTCGTACTTGGCCATCGTCGGGAACGTCACGGTCGAAGCGTGATAGACCGGCGGGTTGACGATACCGAAATTATCTTCCGGGTGACGTCCGCTATGGACAAGAAGGGTGTCTTTCTTCATCGCTGGAACGGCTCCATTTTTACTGGTGTCTATGCAGGCTGAACCATGGCGGCGAGCGATGCAATGACTGGCCTGTCCCGAAGATGGAAAAGCCTCAGGAACCTGGTATACCCTATACCAGTGAAAGCTGTTTCTTTCCCCTTGAGATTGTTTGACAAATCCTGTTACGGTCCATTCATGGCCCTGCCGAAAAAGTTTTGGGTCAATATAATATTTTAATAACATCAAATATCAGGGAGCAGATTCTATGAAGAAGCTATCTATCGCCTTTGCCGCTGCCGCGGTGACGGCGCTGACGTTCGCCCCTCAAGCCGCCGAGGCCGGAACGTTGGAAGAAGTTAAAGCCCGCGGCATTCTCAACTGCATCGTCAACACCGGTCTTCCCGGGTTTTC
>JAESSX010000025.1 GCA_016763915.1 Rhodospirillales bacterium | reverse complement strand
AGGTTCTGAATTGGAGAGGCAAAATCCAGTTAAGGAAACAACAAAACCCACGGTGCAGAAACCGCACTGGGCAGCGCTTTCATTAACCATAAACTTTTGAACTGGACTTAGATCTTCCATATTGAGACCCTCTACAGTAACCACATGTTTTCCTTGAACATTACCAAGAGGCGTAAGACATGATGTTACTTGCTTGTAATTCATCTGCCCATCAATTAAATCACCGATAAGAACAGTACAGGCTCCGCAGTCGCCTTCCCTGCATCCAATTTTAGTGCCGGTCAGACTTTTGTCATACCGTACAAAATCAAGGAGAAGTGAACCGCTCGGTTTCTCCTTTTTTATCTTCTGATTATTGAGAATGAACTCGACCATTAATATTCTATTTTTTCAGTGCTATCCCGCCACTGTGTAAAGGCCGCTTGAGCCTCATCTCTTAATAACTGAGTTGTTGGAAGTTTTCGTTGGCTGATGGATACTTCCAACTCATTGTATATGAAATTGTCGTCAAAGTTTATATCAGCAGCATCCTTTTTTGTGTTGGCAAAATATATCCTATCTGGCCTAGCCCAATAAATGGCGCCCAAGCACATGGGGCACGGTTCACTACTGCAATAAATTTCACAACCATCCAACTGAAAGGTACCAAGTTTTTCACATGCGCTTCTGATGGCAACAATTTCCGCATGTGCTGTGGGATCATTGGATTGGGTTACTCTATTAACACCGGAAGCAATGATATTCCCATTTTTTACGATGACGGTCCCAAAAGGACCGCCTTTTCCATTTTTTACATTCTCAACGGATAACCGAATGGCTTCCCTCATGAATTTTTTTTGTTCCTCCATGGCGGGTTAATTATGTAGATAATAGTTTTTGATCTTCTGAACCACCTGATACTTTACTATCTGCGAAAGGATACTCGCCTTAAAACTGTTTTTTTCTATTTCAGCGATTTGTTTCTTAGATAGATCTAATGCTTTTCCTACACCAGTGTAATTCTCATTTATATAGCCGTCGAAATACGCCGGACCATCGGTTAATATGTGACAAATTCGTCAAATAGTGTTCCCGTATGAGTGATATTATGCAACATTCCATCGGAAATTAATGACGACTATTACATTATTTTCTATAAATCGCCCAAATCTACCACCACATCCACAAACAAAAAACCTGTTATCCCCGGTTTAGCACCTTCCTCAACGCCTTAATTTTAAAATATTTTGGCAAGTTATAAAAGGTTAGGCTTATTACACCTGAACCTATTAAAGAGGAAAGCCCCATAAAAATACGGGGCTTATTGGTGAGAAATACAAGTGTAGGGGTGAGAGGATTCGAACCTCCGACCCCCTGCTCCCAAAGCAGGTACGCTAGCCAGGCTGCGCTACGCCCCGATATTTTTATCCCTTAATGGGAAGAATGCATTTTGTGAACTTTGGCTCTTTGCTCGTCGGTCAATAGTTTCATCACTGCAATTTTGGCTTCTACTTTCGCCTTTATCTTTTTGCTCTTGGCCGCGATAATTCTATCCCCTGCACCACGGATCGCCGACTCATCCACTGTCTTACCATGAACTAATCGATCGAAATCCATTTTGGCAATTTCTTTTTCCGCAGTTAAAAGCACACTCGTCTTTCTATAGTCGAAGCGCATTTTCTGGATGCTTTCCACCTGAGCATCGCTCAACTGCAGTTTATCTTTGAAGCTTAACAGGTGGCTGAAAAAACATTTAGATGCATGCCTGTTATGGCTTTTGTGACCACTTTTCGCATAATGCTGTTTCTTGTGACCCCTGTGTTTGCTGTAACCATGACCTTCTTTGCCTTTATGCTGGTTTTTGCCATGCGAATAAGACTTGCTGCCGCTGCCTTCTGGTTTTTTGTGCGGGTGCTTGTAAGCTTTTGCTTTACTACCTTCGCTTTTTTTCTCACCGTGAGCGTAACTACCCGCACTGTCCGTTTTCATCGCAGATTGGATGGCAAGCGATTCTTTAACTTTAACGGCACTTCCTAAATCAGCATGCGCTGATTGAAAAAAGCATAAGACCATTAAACCCGTCAAAATACTAATAAACTTATTTTTTGTTCGAGACATTTTTACCTCCTTGCATGGAGAAAAGACTCCATCAATGCATGTTACTTTTTAATAATCCGACTTGCAAAAAAAAGTGCGCCCGGCAGGATTCGAACCTGCGACCTACGGATTCGAAGTCCGGAACTCTATCCAGCTGAGCTACAGGCGCATGAATAAAATTATTAGGGGACAACAGATATTAAACCCGAAACCCTTTTATTATCAATAGCCAAGGCTTTCAAACGAAGAAAAAAAAGAATGTTACCTCGATCTGTTTGAGCCAGAAAAGCTATTCTACTTTTTATTTCGAAAGAAGGGAATAGAAAATTTCAAATTGATTAATTTGAGGTTAAGGAGCAGAAACCGTGATCTATACTCTCAAAGGGTTCAGTTGTCCCTGTTAATGTCCAGCGATAGGCAAATAAAAATATAATCAAAGTTATTGCAATCGAGATTCATGCTACTAATTCGACAAATGCAAATTCTGCTTTAATCCCACAAAGTGGGTTTAATTCGCCTTCGGTTATTTTCCTGATACGTTTCGGCGATGAATCTGCAAAATTGGATTCCTTACCTTCGTTCCTTGTGGATAAATCGTTTCCGTTTAAAACACTTCAATACCTCAAAACCTCAAAAAAATGGTGCAATTAGAAAGTATCAATTTATTTGAATTCTGTGGAGAAATTAAAACTGTTTCTTAAGCCCAGTCTGCCAGCACGACTTTGCCAATTGAGTGTCCTTGCTCGATCAGAGCGTGAGCCTGGCGGAGGTTTTCAGCCGAGATGGGGCGAATGACCTGATTGACAGTTGTTACAAGTTCTCCGTTGTCCACGAGATCAGCAACCGCGTTTAACAATCGTTGTTGTTCAATCATATCGGTGGTTTGGTACATCGATCGCGTAAACATAAATTCCCACACAAAAGTGGCGCTTTTCT
>JAESSX010000024.1 GCA_016763915.1 Rhodospirillales bacterium | reverse complement strand
CGACCTGACAAGCAATCCGCAATTCCAATCCCTGCTCGAACTTCCGGGGGTTACCTTTGACGACAGGGTGTTTGAAGACCTGGTTCCGATGTTGCGGGCGGCGCGGCTGGTCCTCTCGGTGGATACGGCGCTGATGCATCTGGCGGTGGCGGTGGGCGCGCCGACGGTGTGTCTGGCCAGCGCCGCCTATGTCGGGGAAATCGTTCCCTACAATGACGGCATTACGCCGGACAACGTTCGTTTCCTTTATCATTCCATGGTTTGCGAAGGATGCCTGGGCGATTGTATTCATGCCCCCGAAGACGGCATGTTTCCCTGTGTCGCCAGGCTTGACCGGGACCATATTCTGGCTACGGTGCGTGAAATCATGTCCCCCGAAGAGACGCCGTAATCATGTCCCCCTCATCCCCTATAACCTTGGCGGCGGATTTTCTGGCCCGCCGCCGCACTCCTCTGTTGGGCATTGTCGCGGGAATTCTCTTCGTTAACGTTATCTGGGTGACGATGACATACCTGGTGTACCCCGGGTATCTGGACCACGGCGAGCCCAGCGTGACCCTGATATCGTGGCGGCTTCTGGACGGAATGCCGGCATTTCTGGGCTTCGACGACCCCGCCCTGACCAGCAATATTTACGGCCCCCTGAGCTATGTCGTGCATGCGGTGTCCTTCTGGCTTCTGGGGCCGAGCATCATTGCCGGCAAGTCCGCATCCTTGTTGGCGGCGATCCTGATTCCGGTTTTGGTGTTTTTGTCGCAACGCCGCAGAGGATTTAATCAGGCGGCCGTCGGCGCCATTCTGGCTTGCGGGTTGGTGCTGTTCCACGTCCCGTTTTCGATCTGGAACCGCCCGGATACTTTCCTCGCCCTGCTGGGGGTGATAGCCGTCTGGGCGGCCAATGCCTCCGACCCCCATCGTCCCGAATGGCTTAAAACCATCGTGATTGCCGTGGCCGCGGGCCTGGCGGTGGGAATGAAGATTCATGCCGGGGCTTATTTCGCGCCGGTAGTGTTGTTTCATTGCGTCAACGAAAACCGGGGGTTCAGGACCTTCGCGGCGATAGCGGTGATCGGTTTGACGGTGGTATTCGCGCCCTTTGCCTTTTCCACGTTCTCCCTGTCGGCTTTCGTCGACTGGATCACCATGATCGCCAAAAAGGACAGCACCTCCGTCTTCGGCTCCAAGTTCGTCCGCTACGGGGTGTTGTATTCAACCCCGGTGCTGTTTTTCCTGGCCGACTGGCGGTGGTCCGGAAAAAGGCTGTTCCTGGCGGAAAAGGTCTATTTCTGGGTTTTCGTTATCTGCCTTGTGGTGATCCTGTTCCCGGCGACCAAGGAAGGGGCCGGAACCCACTATTTCTACCCGTTTCTGGCCATTGTTATCGATCAGGTGCTACGTCATGCGGGCCGCCTGGAGGTCCGCAAGGCCGGGGTTTGGGGACTGGTCGGGGTTTTGGCCTTGGCCATTCTGATTGTCGGCATCCCGGTGCAGAAACGATTCTTCCGCGCGCTGCACTGGCAGGAGACGGCGGAAATCCAGACGGAAATCCGCACCATCATGTCGGATTACAAGGGACAAAGTATTGAAATGGGGGTCGGACACAACGTCACCACCTATCCCCGCACGCTGTCGAGGACCCTGCTGGTGTTTGCCGGCCACCCCTATTCCCTGGACGCGGCGATAGCCATGGAAATGATCAAATGGAAGTTTTTCCTGCCGGAAAAGACACTTTCAGCGTTGCGGGCGTGCAAAACCGATCTGTGGCTGATTCCTAAAGGAGAAAGGCCCTTCATGATGACCGGGTATTACGGCACGCCGGTCCTTCCTGCTATTTTTTCCGAGACCTTCAAGACCCGGTACCGGAAGGCTAGAACCTATAAATTTTTCGAAGTCTGGGCGTGTACCCGCTAAGACCCCGTTCCGTCGCCCTGCCCTGTTGGGGCCTAATTCCGGTGTTTGGAAAACAACAGACTGTACCCGACCCACGTCAGCAGTTTGAACGGGATGGGAACCGGATATATTCGCCTGTGCAGCATCCACCCATAGGTAAAGCGGTACAGTAATCCGAGAAACTTTTTGCCCAAATTCCGCTTGTAGATTTTTTCGATCAGCGCGATATGGCGCTCCAGCCATGGGAATTCGACAAGCAACGGGAAAACCACCTGATAGCTGTGCAGGCGGTCTTTCAGTTTTTGAGGGAAATTGAGGACGGTTTCCGAATACTGACCGCCCCAATTTTGATTTTCTTTGTCCAGGAAGCCCTTATCTATCGCGTATTTCGTCAGGCCAACGCCCGGGTAGGGCTGGAAGATAGACGCATCCGCGTAGTCCACCTTGCATTTTTGATTGATGCGGACGGTTTCCTTGAAAGTCTCTTCGGATTCACCGGGCAATCCCATCATGTTCAGGCAGTAGGATTTGATGTCATACTTTCGCAGGATTTCAAAAGTCTTATGGATTTGCTCATCCTTCATTGCCCGAAGCATGACCTTGTTGCGGATGTCCGCATTGCCCGATTCGATGGCGATGCAAACGGCGTGGCAACCGGACTTTTTCAGGGTTTGGGCATATTTCTCATCGACCATGTTCGGCCGCACCAGGGCGACATAGGGAAGGCCGATTTCGCGCGGGTAGACTTCGGCGAATTCTTCCAACCAGTCCCTTTTGATACCGAAGACATCATCGTGGAATTTCAGAAACTTCGAGGGATATTTTGCGATGGTGGTCTTGATTTCGCGCATCAAATAATCAACGGATTTGACCCGCACGATATCCCCTTTGTCCTTGTACATTTCGTTGAAGGCGTGATTGAAACAATACGTGCATTTGTAAGGGCATCCCCGGCTGGCGAAAAAACCCCTGATGGGCAGGTTGCGCAGTCCGTAGCTGGCATCATAAAGCAATGCCTTGTCTGGGGGCGGCAGGGAATCCAGGTCATCCACCAGCCTGGAAATGCCGTTCTTTTTGACGCTGCCGTCCTCCAGCATGAAATGCATGTTCGTGGTTTCGAACATTTCATCGGTGCCGAAATTATCCAGGAAATCCCGGATCGCCATATCCCCTTCGCCGATACAAATGGCATCAACGCCATCTTTATAGATGTAATCCTGAAAAAAAGTCGGGTGGACACCGCCGAACAGCGAATAGGCTCCGGTTTCGGCCTTCAGGTGCTTGTTGATTTCAATAAATTTCGCGGCATCCGGAGACATCACGGAATAGGCCAGAATGTCGGGCTTGAAGTCCTTTATCTTGGCGACGGCGGCATCCGGGTTCTTGTCGTATTCAACAAGAATGAGTTCATGACCGGCGTCTTTTGCCGCGGCGGAGATCACGGGGATAGAGTAGCTTTCGACGACGCCGATGCGGTCGGTAACCATGCCAACCCGAACATGTGCCACTGACTTTGTCCTCTCGTAACGGGTATAGAACTTTGTCATTGTTGTCGATGAATACATGGGTAATATACATTATTCACTTAATTATAAAAACCATAACCTTCATAATACCTTTTATATTTCAGGGATATCCTTCTAAATTCATATTGAAAAAACCTGTTCTTTTCAGATGACCGTGAACCTGAAGATATTGTATACGGCATGAATTTTTTTAATGTTTCCCCATATTTTTATTAATAAATTTGGGTCAGACTCAGCCAATCCATAATCGAATCTTTTCTTCCTTACCTCCCTGTTAAGGCCATGGGTGAAAACGCAAATATGATTGATGATGTGCTTGACCTGTTGCTGATCAACCCAAGCGGCCGGACTAAAATTTACCAGAAACTTGGTGCGAATTTGACGGCGGTGGAGCCGCCGCTGTGGTGCCGTCTGATCGGGGGATACGTCCGCGACCAGGGGTATTCCGTTAAAATCCTGGATTGCGAGGCGGAGAAACTGGACGCCGGTGACGTTGCCGAAAGAGTTGCAACGATCGCGCCTAAGCTGGTCGGAATGATTGTCTTCGGTCATCAGCCCTCCGCCTCGACCCAGCAGATGACGAGCGCCGGCGAAAAATGCCGGGCGATCAAGAAGCAAAACAAAGACATTCCGATCATCATGGTCGGCGGGCATGTCTCTGCCCTGGCGGAACGCACGCTGAAGGAAGAGTCCATCGACTTTGTCTGCAAGGGCGAAGGCCCGGTCACGGTGGCGCAGTTGCTTGAGGCGCTG
>JAESSX010000267.1 GCA_016763915.1 Rhodospirillales bacterium | reverse complement strand
TCGGCGATATCGTCAAAAACCAGCTTGATGAAGCTCAATTGGAAATCAACACCATGCGGGATTTTGCGCGCACGCATTGAACCGGCAAAAACCCGATCGCCTAGGAAATTTCCGGTTCACATTGGTTCACCGGAAATGCCATAGCTCTTTGTTTTAACAGCAAATTCGTCGTCGCAAATGAACCCATTTGCTCGGGATTTGCCCTAACCCGCCAGCACCAGAATCAGAATCCCGGTGACGATGAAGACGGTGCCGAGGATTTCCGGGCCCTTGATCTTTTCGCGGAAGATCACGGCCGAGACGATGATGGTGAACAACAGTTCGATCTGTCCCAAGGCCCGAACGTAAGCCGCGTTCTGCAGCGTGAACGCCGAGAACCAACCGATCGAGGCGAGCACGCCTGCCACCCCGACCGACAGCGACGGCCGCCAGTGGACGATCACGGCTTTGAGTTGACCGGGTTCGCGCAGCGCCAGATAGGCTCCCATCATCACCGTTTGCAAGACCACCGAAACGGCCAGCGTGAACGCCGCCTGCATGATGAAACCATCGCCGCCGAGGGACAGTGCGCCGCCCCGGAACAACACCACCGAGGCGCCCAGGAAGGCGCCGCAGGCCAATCCGATCAAGGTCGGCTTTTCGCGCAGGCTGGAGAGCAGGTTGCCCGGCGTGATCCTGGTTCCCGCCACCGACAGCGCCATCACCCCGATCAGGCTGATGAGGATGGCGGCGACGGCGGCGAGGCTGAGCGGGTCGCCCAGAATCAACAGGCCCAGCAGAGCCACCTGTACGGTTTCGGTCTTGGAATAAATGGTGCCGGCGGCGAAGTTGCGGAACGAAAACAGCCAGACCAGCAGAAAGGTGAAAATGATCTGCGACAGTCCGCCCAAAAAGCAATAGATCAGGAACGTCGTGTTGACGGCCGGAATCGCGAAGTCGCCGAATGTATATAGCCCCCACACATAGAGCACCGCAAACGGCCAGGCGTAAAAGAAACGCACATAGGTCGCCCCCCCCGTGGACAGGTGCGCCTTCAAGTGTTTCTGTAATGCCGAACGCAGGTTTTGGAAGAACGCGGCGGCGATGGTGAGGGGGATCCAGAGTTCCATGAGAAGGCGATTATAACGGTTGCGCGCTGCCCGTCATGCGCGTTCTACTGGGGGTCCATGTTAAAAATGGAGTGAAGGGGTCTTGTCCAGTTTTCCCCCCGGGAAAGCCCGGGTCGTTATTATCGGTGGTGGCGTCATCGGCTGTTCCGTCGCCTATCATCTGACCAAAATCGGCTGGTCCGACGTTGTCGTGCTGGAGCGAAAGAAGCTGACGTCGGGCACCACCTGGCACGCCGCCGGCCTGATCGGGCAGTTGCGCGACAATCGCGACATGACCAAGCTGGCGAAATATACCGCGGAACTGTACGCCGGGCTGGAGGCGGAAACCGGCCAGGCCACCGGTTTCAAACAGAACGGGTCGCTGTCCATCGCCACCTTTGAGGGCCGCTTTGAAGACCTCAAACGGCGCGCCGACATGGCCAAGGTGTTCGGACTTAAGGTCGACGTGGTGGGGCCGGCGGAGTGCAGGGATCTCCATCCCCTGATCAACGTCGACGATGTCCTGGGCGGCATCTTCCTGCCGACGGACGGCCAGGCCAACCCCACCGATGTCACCATGGCGCTGGCGAAAGGCGCGCGAAGCGGCGGCGCGCAAATCTTCGAGGATGCCAAAGTCACCGCCATCAATCACAGCGGCGGCCGCGTCACCGGCGTCGAGACGCAATCGGGAACCATCGACGCGCCCTTCGTGGTGCTGGCCGCCGGTATGTGGTCGCGCGACATCGCCGCCACGCTTGGTGTCAACGTGCCGCTGCATGCGTGCGAGCATTTCTATATCGTCACCGAACCGTTCGACGGGGTGACGCCCGATCTGCCGGTGTTTCGCGATTACGATTCCCAGGCCTACTACAAGGAAGACGCCGGCAAGATTCTGCTGGGTGCGTTCGAGACGGAGGCCAAGCCCTGGGGCATGGACGGCATCCCCGAGGATTTCTGCTTCGATCAGCTGCCCGACGATTTCGACCATTTCCAGCCGATCCTGGAAATGGCGCTGCACCGCATGCCGGCCCTGGAACATGCCGGCATCCAGACCTTTTTCAACGGCCCGGAAAGCTTCACCCCCGACAACCGCTATCATCTGGGCGAGGCGCCGGGGATGGACGGCTTGTTCGTCGCCGCCGGGCTCAATTCCATCGGCATCCAGTCGGCCGGCGGCATCGGACGGGTGCTGGCCGAATGGATGCGCGACGGCCTGCCGCCGGCCGACCTGTGGACCGTCGATATCCGCCGCAACATGCCGTTCCAGGCCGACCCCGAATACCTGCGCCAACGGGTGACGGAAACCCTAGGAAGGCTTTATGCCGTGCACTGGCCGTTCCATCAGCCGGAAACCGCGCGCGGCATGCGTATGTCACCGTTCCATGACCGCCTGGCGGCGCGGGGCGCGTGCTTCAGCGAGGCGCAGGGCTGGGAGCGGCCCGGCTGGTACGCGCCCGACGGCGTCAAAGCCGAATACGTGTACAGCTTCAAGCGCCAGAACTGGTTCGGGCATTCCGCCGCCGAGCACCGGGCGGTACGCGAAAACGTCGGGCTGTTCGACCAGACATCGTTTTCCAAGTTCGAGCTGCGGGGCGGCGACGCCGAGGCCGTGCTCAATCAGGTCTGCGCCAACGACATCGCCGTCGAGCCGGGGCGCATCGTCTATACCCAATGGCTCAACGAACGGGGCGGCATCGAAGCCGACCTGACCGTCACCCGCCTGACCGCAGACCGCTACCGGATCATCTCCGGGGTGGCGTCGCAGGTGCGTGATTTCCATTGGTTGAAACGCCACATCCCCGGCGGCGCGGACGCGGCGTTGACGGACGTTACCGAGGACCTGGCGGTTCTCGGCGTGATGGGCCCGAAATCCCGCGATCTGTTGCAAAAGGTGACCGGCGCGGACCTCTCCAACGATACGTTTCCCTATCGGACATCGGCGGAAATCGATATTGCCGGGGTCCGGCTGCGGGCGTCGCGCATCACCTACGTCGGGGAACTGGGCTGGGAACTCTATATGCCCCACGGCGGCGCGCATGCGGTGTTCGACGCCATTGTCGGGGCCGGTGCGGACCGCGGCCTGGTGAGCGCCGGCGTCCATGCCATGAATTCGCTGCGCATCGAAAAAGCCTACCGCCACTGGGGCCACGATATCGGCGACCAGGACACGCCGCTGGAGGCGGCTCTGGGCTTCGCCGTCGCCTGGGACAAACCGGGCGGGTTCATAGGCCGGGACGCGGTGTTGAAACAACGGGACAATGGCATCCGGCGGCGTCTGGTGCAGTTTCTTCTGGAAGACCCCGAGCCGCTTCTCTACGGCAACGAGCCCATCTGGCGCGATGGCGCGATCGCCGGTTCGCTGACCACGGCGATGTACGGTCACACCCTGGGCGGCGCCGTGGGGCTCGGCTATGTGGAAAGTGCCGATGGTGGTATAATAACGGCCGATTATATCAATGCGGGTACTTACGAAATCGAGATCGCGGGGGAACTTGCCGCCGCCGCCGTTTCGACAAGGCCGCTGTACGACCCCCGGGGCGACCGGGTGAAAGCCTGAAACCCTTGACGTGTGAGATATTGATAGTGTTCTTTACAGAACTTTAACCTAAGGGAAGGCATTAATTTCCCTGTAAGAAGTCCTGTAAGCCGGTTCGTTTTATGCCGGTTTTTTGAGTGAAAGGTTTTGGTCCGACCATGGCCAGGTACAAGGCGCCTCCCGGTGCCGCTCTTCTGAAGCGCCTGCGAGGACTTGAGGGTAAGCCCCCTCAGGGCCTGTCGCTGTTGCTTATCTCCTTGAACGCACTGCCGTCCGATGAAAACGACGACTTCTGGACGAGACTCGATGAGTTTCTGGTCGAGTTCAAGAGCCGCTACGACGCCGAACTGTTTGAACTGTCGCTGGTCGATCGCGCGATCCTGGTGAAAATGTCGGAACATGCCGAGGTCGGCATGATTTCAGACATCAAGGTTTCGGTCCTGCGCATGGTGCAGCAACAGTACCCTGAACATTTCGGACTGATCGACCAGGCCCGGTTGCTGCGCACCATCAATCTTGGGT
>JAESSX010000266.1 GCA_016763915.1 Rhodospirillales bacterium | reverse complement strand
TCGGGCGTGCCCCAGCGCTCGCTTACTTTTTGTTGCACATCACTTGGCAGGGTCTGGAAAAACTTTATGTAATCGGTAATGGCGTAGTTGATGCCGCCCGGCCGGTTGGCGCGCTCAGAGAGGTCATTCGTTGGACCGGCCGCAAGTTTGTTGATCAGGGCCTGTCCGTCTTTGGGCAGGTCGCCGACGTTATATCCGGCGTCTTTGAGGGCGTTTAGAAAAACCTGCGCACTGGCTGGCGTGTCCAGCCCGACGCCATTGCCCAGTCGCCCGTCACGGTTGGGGTAATTGGCAAAGATCAGCGCAATTTTGCGGGTGCCTGCGGGTTCGCGGGACAGGGCGGTCCAGTTTTTAGCCAGTTCACAAACGAAGTCGATGCGGTCCGGCACGGCCTTGTAGGCGATGACCGGCAATTGCGTCGCTTCATCATAGCGGGCCTCGGCCTTGAATGAGACGGCGCGGGAAATGATCCGCCCATCGACTTCCGGCAGGGCCACGTTCATGGCGATATCGCGCGCGCCCAGGCCTTGGCTGCCGTCCCGCCATCCGGCTTCATTGCCGCCGGAAAACACCACCTGCAAAACCACCGGACCGGGTTCGTCCCCGGCCCCATCGAAGGGGGAAGGGATACGTTCCGAACCCGGAACGGAAACCGAGAAGCCGGTCGCGTTGAGGATAACGTCGGGGGCGGCGTCTTCGAAAATCTCGCCGATGGTCGCCGCCACGACCGGGTCCTTGAGGCTGGAGGCGAACACCGGCAACGGATTGAGGCCCTGTTCGCGCAAGCCGTCGAGCAACGCGTCGATGACTTTCAGGTTCCCGGCCTGGACCAGGGCACGGTAGAAGACCACCGCCCCTATCGGCGCGCCGTCCAGCCATCCGGCCCGCACGGCGTCCAGGTCCGGGGTCTCAAGCCCCGGCCAGTACAGCCCCGCGCGCACCAGCGGGCGGGGTTCCAGCCAGTCCGCCTCGAAACCGGAAAGACAGGCGGCGAAATTCAGGAAATCGAGCGCGTTGTCCGGCCCGCCGTGCACGGCGTACTGCCACAAACGGTGTTGCGCATCCGGGGCAACGCTGCCCAGGGCCGCCAGTTCCGCGTCGGGCTGGTCGTCGCCGGGCAGGAACGCCACCGGGATATCCTGATCGCGGCAGGTGCGCAGAATTTCATCGACCCCGTAGGGCCAGTAGCCGCGCCCGCCCAGCAGCCGCACCACCACCAGTTTGGCGTGGCGGATCACCGTATCGACATAAAGGTCGACCGACATGTTGTGGCCGAGATGCAGTATCGAGGCCAGCCGCAGGGACGGAAACCCGTCGTCGGTCACCCGCCCGCGCGCGCGCGCCAATAACGACAGTTCGGTGTCCGCCGCCGACAGGACGACGATGTCGCCCGGCGTCTGGCCCAGGTCGACGGCGTCCTGACCGTCGGCAATGGCTCCGGGCTGGGCGGCGAGAAGATGCACCCGCCTAACCCTGGAGCGCGCGTTCGATGGCGGCGCGGTCGAGCCCGGCCTCGCCGATCACCACCACGGCCGACCGGCGCTCTTCGTCCGTCGCCCAGGGGCGGTCGTAATAGCGCTCGACACGGGGGCCGACGGCCTGGACCACGTGGCGCATGTCCTTGCCCGCGACCTCGACGAAGCCCTTGATGCGCAGCACGTTGAAGGCCTCGGCCGTTTTGGCAATGCGGTCCTCGAGCGATTTCGGGTCCTTAATGGTGCCCAGCGTGACGACGAAGCTCTCGAAATCGTCGTGATCATGGTCGTCTTCCCCGTCGTGGTGCGACGGCCGGTTGTCGATGTGGTCCTCCACCGCGGCCCCGATGCCGAGAACGACACGGCTGTCGATGGCGCCGTGGCGGGTCACCACCACCTGGACGCCCGGCTGCACGGCTTGCGTCAGCTCGGCCTTGACCGATTGCAGCTCCGCATCCCCCAAAAGGTCGCTTTTGTTCAACAACACCATGTCGGCGCACAACAGCTGGTCTTCGAAAACCTCGTGCAGCGGCTTGTCATGGTCCAGCATCGGGTCGGCCTCGAGAGCAAGCCGCACCGCCTCGACATCGTCGGCGAACAGCCCGGCCCGCACGGCGGGCGCGTCGATCACCGCGACGACCCCGTCGACGGTGACGCGCGAGCGCACCTCGGGCCAGTTGAAAGCCTTGATGAGCGGTTTCGGCAAAGCCAGCCCCGACGCCTCGATGACGATATGGTCGGGCGGCTGCGGCCGGTCGAGAAGCGTCTCGATGGTCGGCAGGAAGTCGTCGGCGACGGTGCAGCAGATGCAGCCGTTGGCCAGTTCGATCACGGCGTCGTCGTCACAGCCTTCGATTCCGCAACCGGTGATCAGCTCCCGGTCGATGCCGAGATCGCCGAATTCGTTGATGATCAGCGCCATCCGGGTGCCGTTTGCGTTGCCCAGAAGATGCCGGATCAGGGTCGTTTTTCCGGCGCCCAGAAAGCCGGTAATCACGGTTGCGGGTATTTTCATGTTGTGTCGTCTTTCAGTATTTGCGGCAACCCGGCTTGCACCAGCACCACCCGGTGGGCGGCGGCGGCTATGCGCTGGTTCATGCACCCGGCATGGTCCATATAGGAACGCGCCAGGGCGTTGTCAGGAACAATTCCTTGGCCGACCTCGTTTGAGACCAAAACCACCGGCCCGGCAAGCCCCTTCAGACAGTTCGTCAAAATCTCCAGTTCCGCGTCCACGTCGCGGCCCGCCGCCATGATGTTGGCCAGCCATAAGGTCAGGCAGTCGACCAGCACCGGGCCGCCCGTGTGGCGGGCCAGTGCGGCGGCGAGATCGACGGGTTCTTCCACCGTCTGCCATTGGCCGCCGCGGCGCTTTTTGTGCTCGGCGATGCGCGCCGCCATCTCGCCGTCCCTGTCGTCGCCGTGGCCGGCCTCCGCCGTGGCCAGATAGACGGGGCTGTCACAATCCCCGATCAGGGTCTCGGCATAAACGCTTTTGCCCGAGCGGGCGCCGCCGAGGACCAGCGTGACGCACGGCAGCCCCGAATAGGCGCTCATGACGGACCCTGCCCCGCCAACCGGTTGACGCCGACCACCCGCCAATCGCCGCCCCGGCCCTGCAGGAGGCCTTCGCACAGGTGTTCCGTGACGCTGACGGACAATGTGTCGACCAGGATCGACATCCCCTGCACCGGGTTCAGATCAAGGGCCACCGAGAGCGCCGCGCGAATGGTGCCGCCGTGCACCACGGCGACGATATCGCGGCCCCGGTGTTCGGCGCACAGGCGGTCGATCACGGACCGCGTACGCTCGATCACATCGGCGAAGCTCTCGCCGCCGGGCGGGCGGTTTGCCGTCGGGTCGGCCCAGAACGCGGCATAGTTTTCGGGGTCGGTTTCGGCCATTTTGTCCCACGACAGGCCCTGCCAGTCGCCGAAATTCTGCTCGGCCAGGTTTTCCTCGATCACCGGGTCCGGCATCTCCAGCCCGGCATCGGCGATGGCGCGGGCGGTTCTTATGGCGCGCGTGAGATGGCTGGTGACCCAGACC
>JAESSX010000023.1 GCA_016763915.1 Rhodospirillales bacterium | reverse complement strand
GCCGGCGGTAACGATACCAGGGCTGGTTCCTCGTATTTTCCGGACCCGTATAAAAAAAGCGAAAAGTACCGCACCTTGCTAACCCTTCCCCTGTCCTTGGTCGCCGAAATGCGCAAGCGGGCGACTCAACGCAGCTTCATCGAAAACCGCAAGGTTTCCGTCAACGACATCATAGCCCGGTCCCTGCGGAGGCAACTCGCCAACTAAGGCCCTGCCGGCGTCCGGTTTTTACCTGAATTTCTGAATTAATCCCTGCTGGATCGGCTACCGTCCGGCTGGCGCCCCAGGCATGGGCCGGTTTAACCGCCGCGTTGAGGCGCGCCGGCGAGGATTTGGAAATATCCAGGTGAACCAAAACAACCTTGAATGCCATCATTCGCCTCGCGTGCTTCAAGCGGCTTTGTTCACGTCTCTACACTAAACACCCAAATGAATTTAACGGCTGTGACCGATGCCTAATTGTGCCGAAATGACATAGGATAAGTCTGTGGATTAATTGTGGAAAGTTATGGAATGGCGGTGGATTGATTATCATTTATATTTAAATTCAAAGAATTAAGGTGTGGATTCTTTATCCACAGGAACCCGTCCTGAAAACAAAAAGTGTCTTGATACGCTGGAGCGGGGCGCTCAAAATCACCAGAGAAACTCCGCAAAATTAAAGGAACCCATGACATGACGGATCTGGGCAATTCCGCTGCCAGCCGCGACATCGCCTATCACGTGCACGGCTACACCAATCTGAAAAAACATCAAGACCGGGGACCGTTGATCATCACCGGCGCCCACGGCATTCGTGTTACCGACGATACGGGCAAGAGCTATATCGAAGGTCTGGCCGGGTTGTGGTGCACGTCGCTGGGGTTTCAGGAAGACCGCCTGATCGAGGCGGCGACCCAGGCCATGAAGACCCTGCCCTATTATCACGGCTTCGCCCACAAGACCCCCGCCGTCACCATCGACCTGGCCGAGAAACTGATTTCCATCGCCCCGGTGCCCATGTCCAAGGTTCTGTTCGCCAATTCAGGATCGGAAGCCAACGATCTGGCGATCAAGCTGATCTGGTATTACAACAACGCCCTCGGCCGCCCGGAAAAAAAGAAGATCATTTCGCGCATGCGCGCCTATCACGGTATTACCGTGGCCACCGGAAGCCTGACCGGATTGGCGCCCATTCATAGTGACTTCGACCTGCCCATCGACCGGATTCTTCATACCGACTGCCCGCATTACTACCGCGGCGCCGAAGACGGCGAAACCGAAGAAGACTTCGCCACCCGCTGCGCCGAAAATCTGGAGAGCATGATCGTCGGCGAAGGCCCCGACACCGTCGCCGCGTTCTTCGCCGAACCGGTGATGGGGGCCGGCGGAGTCATCGTGCCGCCGCCGACCTATTTTGAAAAAATCCAGGCGGTGCTGAAGAAATACGATGTTTTGATGCTGGCCGATGAAGTCATCTGCGGGTTCGGGCGCACCGGCAATATGTGGGGAACCCAGACCTTCGGCATGAAACCCGACATGATAACCTGCGCCAAGGCCCTGTCGTCCGCCTATATCCCCATCGCCGCCCTGATGGTGTCCGAGCCGATCTATCAGGCGCTGGTCCTGCAAAGCGAAAAACTGGGACTGTTCGGCCATGGTTCGACCTATGGCGGACACCCGGTGGCCGCCGCCGTGGCGCTGGAAACCCTCAACATTTATGAGGACCGCAACATCGTCGACCACGTCCGCGCCGTCAGCCCCCGCCTGCAGGAAGGTTTACGCAAATTCGCCGATCACCCCCTGGTCGGCGAGGCCCGGGGCATCGGACTGATCGGCGCGCTGGAACTGGTTCGCGACAAGGCCTCCAAGGAAGCCTTCGAGCCTAAACTCGGGCTCGGCGCCCATTTTCAGGATCAGGCGGAACACGAAGGCCTGATCATCCGCGCCATCGGCGACACCATCGCCGTTTGCCCGCCGCTGATCATTGTTGACGAGGAAATCGACGAATTGCTGGGGTGTATGGGCCGCGCCCTGGACAGCAGCCTGAAATGGGTCCGGGAGAACGGCCTGACGGTGGCTTAAGGCTTTTCCCTATCAACAGAGTTACCGCATTTTCCGGGCTCAAGGCTGCCTTTCCGCTTCGAGGGCTGGTCCCGGAAACATGGCCGATTAGGTTTCCCTTTCCCTTCAGGATGTAATCATTAAATACATTCTGACAAATGATGGACATCTGTCGGTCATATCGGTGCGATAGGATGTTGAACATTGCGGAAAGGCCAAACCGAAGGATATGGCATTAAAACGGTCGAAAAAAGATGTCTCCACGTTGTATAGTGCCCCGACCGAAAAACGTGGCGGTCCGGAAAACCGCCCCATTGAAGAATCTGGGTTGAAATCAGTGAATTTTGAAAAATTTTTCGCCGACAAAATCGGCGCCTTGAAAGAGGAAGGCCGCTACCGGGTCTTCACCGACATTGAACGCGACGCCGGTAACTTTCCCCGCGCCATCAACCACCGCAATGGCGAGATCAACGATGTCACCGTCTGGTGCTCCAACGATTACCTGGGCATGGGCCAGAATCCGGATGTTTTAAGCGCCATGAAAGCGGCGATCGACAAGTGCGGCGCCGGCGCCGGCGGCACCCGCAATATCGCCGGCACCAATCACTACCATGTGCTGCTGGAGGACGAACTGGCCGACCTGCACGGCAAGGAAGCGGCGCTTATTTTCGGCTCCGGCTGGACGGCGAATTTGACGGCGTTGAGCACACTGGGCGCGATGCTGCCGGACTGTGTGATCCTGTCGGTTGCCTACAACCACAATTCCATGATCGAGGGTATCGTTCATTCCAAGGCTGAAAAGAAAATTTTCAAGCACAACGATCCGCAAGACCTGGAACGCCTGCTCAAGCTGTACCCTGTCGATCGGCCGAAATTGGTGGCGTTCGAATCCGTCTATTCCATGGACGGCGACGTCGCCCCCATCAAGGAATTCTGTGATCTGGCCGACAAATACGGTGCCATGACCTTTATCGACGAAGTCCATGCCGTCGGCCTGTACGGCCAACATGGCGGCGGCGTTTGCGAACGCGAAGGCTTGATGGACCGGGTGACCGTAATCCAGGGAACGCTCGCCAAGGCGTTCGGCGTTGTCGGCGGCTATATCGCCGGCTCGGCGGCGTTCTGTGATTTCATCCGATCCTACGGTACGGGTTTCATTTTCTCCACCTCGATGCCGCCGGGCGTCGCCGCCGGCGCGCTGGCAAGCATCCGGTACCTTAAACAGCACAACGAAGTCCGTGAACAGCATCAGGAACGGGCCGCCACCCTGAAGCGCCGCTTCACCGAAGCCGGGGTCGCGGTGATGCCGTCCGTCACCCACATTGTGCCGGTGTTTGTCGGCGACTCGGTGCTCTGCAAACAGGCCTCCGATATCCTTCTCGATCAGTACGGGATTTACGTCCAGCCGATCAATTATCCGACCGTGGCGCGCGGCACCGAACGGTTGCGCTTTACGCCGTCCCCCCTCCATACCGATGCCGATATGGATCACCTGGTTTCGGCCATGAAAGAGGTCTGGATCAAACTGGGGCTTAAGCCCGCCGCCTGACGAAATAATTCCACCAATTTTTTGATGGCCGGGTATCCTTGGAATCCCAGTATTGTAGGTTGCCGTTTTAACACGCATGACGACATGGACGGATTCTGACTAAAGCATTGGAATGAACGAGCCCCAGGAAACCATCCCTTCACGCCGGCGGATCGCCTCCTATTGGTTGTGCGGCCTTGGGTTGGCCTTCGCCTTTGCCGCGTTTAACGGCACGGAATGGCGCGGCAGCGCTGAACTTCATACCCACATGGAACTCGTCGCCACGCTGTTGGCGATGATCGTGGGCGCCATGGCGCTGGTGCGTTTTTACTCCAAGAAGAACAACACCTTCCTGTTCATCGGCGCCGGCTTCCTGGGCACGGCGTTTCTGGACGGCTATCACACGGTGGTCACTTCAGAATTTTTCCAGCCTTTCATGCCGTCCGACATGCCGTCGTTGATACCCTGGAGTTGGGTGGCCTCGCGCCAGTTTTTATCGGTCATGATTTTCATGAGCTGGTTTTGCTGGTTTCGCTCCCGACGGACCGGGTCCGAAGGCAATATTTCTGAGAAAACCGTTTATATTTTCACCGCCCTTTTTACCCTGGCCAGCTTCACGTTCTTCGCCTTTGTGCCCCTGCCGCCCGCTTACTACCCGGATCTTATTTTTCACCGGCCCGAGGAGTTCGCCCCGGCGTTGTTTTTCCTGATGGCCTTGATCGGATATCTCAAAAAAGGCCGGTGGCGGTTTGACGCCTTC
>JAESSX010000265.1 GCA_016763915.1 Rhodospirillales bacterium | reverse complement strand
GCCCGCGCCCGGATCGAATTCAATCTGCTGAAGGCTAAGATTCAACGCCTAAGGGCGGAAATGGACAAGGAAGGGGAGGAAGCCGTCGATAAGGTGTCCAATCCCATCCAGCAAAAGATTTTTATCAACCGGCGAAAAGAGTACACCTCGAAAATTGCCGCCTTTAACTTCGACATCAAAAGTCTCCAACAAAAGCTCAAAACCGTAATCGGGGATGTTGAACTTGCCGAAGAACAGTTTTCCATCCAAAAGAAAATCGAAGCCGCGCGCCGCCAACTCTACGAACGCGATATCGGTTCCTTCCTGAACATGTTGACGGCCCGTGATGTGAGATTGACCTCGGAGCGGGCTTTCCGTTCCATAAAGAATTCCATCAGCAACCTCAGGAGCGATATCGAAGCCGTCAAGGCAACGAAACAAGCCTTTATCAGTGAATGGTTTTCCGGTATCGGCGTCGACCTTTCACAAGCCACCAAGGAACGGGACGCCAAGACGGAAGAACTGGTCAAGCTCCGGCGCCGCCAGAAGAACGTGCGAATTCTGGCTCCCGCCGACGGCGTGATCTTGGAGCTTAACGACCTTTTCGTCGGCGCCATCGTCAACGAGGGGAAGACGGTGATGTCGCTGGTTCCGAGCAATGTTCCGCTGACGGTGGAAATGGACATTGACCCCCGCGACATCGGCAACCTTATTTCCGGCGCCCATGTGTCGATCAAGCTCGACGCCCTGCCGTACCAGAAACACGGAGAGATTCTGGGGGAGATCACCTTCATTTCCGAGGACACGGTCGACAAGTCCCTCGATGGCCAGCCCGGGACATTTTACCGGGCGCGGTCGTCAATCCTGTCAAATGAGCTTCGGGATCTGCCCGATAAATTCCGCCTCGTGCCCGGAATGCTTCTCAACGGGGACATCCGCGCCGGACGGCGCCGGTTGATAACCTATTTCATCTATCCCGTTATCCGCACCATCGACACGAGTTTCTCCGAGCCCGGAAAATAAGCGACAATACAAATCCAGGATTAAGACAGCCATCTCCGTTTGGATGTTTCCGGGATGGTTCATCGTACGGCGCCGCGATCCCACCGTGCAGGCGGAAAACGTCTATAGTGCTGCTCCCGGGTAAACAAGGAACGACAAGGGAGAGCACCGTGGACGGCAAAACGATGATCGGGTTTGTTGCGGCGACGCTGACGACGCTGGCCTTCCTGCCCCAGGTGTTCAAGGTCTGGCGCACCCGCTCGACGCACGATATCTCGCTCCTGACCTTCGCCACCCTGTGCGCCGGTATCGTTCTGTGGATTACCTATGGTTTCCTGATCGACGATGCGCCGCTCATCGTCGGCAACGCCATCACCCTGGTGCTGGCCGGAATCATCCTGGCGTTCAAGATCCGCTACAAATGAAGTGACCGGTCGATGGACCGGCGTCTGCCATCACCGGTGGCCCCACAGCGCCCCGGGTGGCCGGGATCGTCCCGGCGTTCAATATCCGGTGCGGGGGTGGCGGGCAAAATCGCCTTGTTATATTCATAATTCTTTATGTATGGTATTGAAGATATTGATGTAAGCACCGTTTAAACGGTGCTGGGCGGCGCCTTGGGGAGGGCGCCGTTTGTGCGCAGGATTATTCACAACAATAAAACGCGAGGCGAACATGTTGGAACTAAAAAGGGAGCGTTTCAAAGGCTCCTGGAAAAGGGGGGCGGCATTGGCGACTTTGTCCGTCATTACGGCCTTTGCCGGCTGGAGCCATCCGGCCCAGGCACAGAAAACACAAGACACCATCACCATCGGCGCGGCGCTTTCGTTTACCGGTAAACACGGAATCAACGGCAAACATACGCGCCGTGGCTATGAGCTTGCCAAGTCGCTGATCAACGAGAAGGGCGGCGTCTCCGTCGGCGGCAGGAAATACCAGCTCGCCATCAAATACTACGACGACGAATCGAATCCGGTGCTCGCCCGCAAGCTGGCCAAGCGGTTGATCACCAAGGATAAGGTCCGGCTGTTGCTCGGCCCCTACTCGACCAGCACCACGGCAACCGTTGCCGAGGTCGCGGAAAAGCATAAGGTGCCGCTGGTACAGGCCAACGGCGCCTCGTTGTCCCTGTTCGACAAGGGCTACAAGTACATGTTTGCCGTGCTGTCGAGCGCCGACCGCTATCTCGCCGGCGCGCTCAACCTGGCGGCGAATGAAAGCAAGAAGAATAAAGTCGCGCCATCAACATTGAAGGTGGCAACGCCGTCGGGAGCGATGCTTTTTCATCGGACCTGCGCCTAGGCGTGCTGGCGGACGCCAAGAAATTCAACATGACCGTGGTCATCGACGAAAAACTGCCGCGTGACTTCGGCGACATGTCCTTCATCCTCGATAAGGTCAAGTCCAAGAAACCGGACATCCTGATCGTTTCCGGCCACGAACAAGGCGCCAAATTAGCCATTCGCCAGATCAAGGAGCAGAAAGTCGACGTGCCGATGCTGGCCATGACCCATTGCGAGGGCGCCGACATACACGGCAAGTACGGCCTTTATGCCGATTACACCCTTTGCTCCACCCAGTGGTCGAATACCATGCAATACAAGGGCCGCTGGTTCGGCATTGCCAACAACTACCATCGCCAGTTCACCGCCGAATATGGTTACGAGCCGCCCTATCAGGCCGCCGAATCCTCCGCCGCGGTTCTGGTACTGGCCGACGCCATCGAACGGGCGGACAGCCTGGACCGGCGCAAGATCCGTGACGCGCTGGCGAAGACCGACCTCGAGACCTTCTTCGGCTGGGTCAAGTTCGACCAAACCGGAAAAAATATCGCCAAGCCGATGATCCTGCGTCAGCTCGTACAGGGGAAATACCTGACCGTCGCCCCCTCCGGCTTCGCCCAGCACAAGGTGATATATCCACGCCCTAAGTGGAGCGAACGCTGAACCTCGCATCATGGGGGATCATTCCGAACCCGGGCTGAAGGGCCGCCTTCGGGCGCTCGGCCTATGGTCACTGCCTACCCTGAAAGGTGACCTGGCCGGCGCCGCCGCCGCGTCGCTGGTGTCGTTACCCATCAGCATGACGGTGGGGGTTATCGCCTTCGCGCCCCTCGGCGGGGACTACGCGGTCCAGGGCGTGCTCGCCGGCGTCTATGGGGCGGTGGCGCTGGGCATCCTTGCCGCCCTGTTCGGCGCCCGCTCGGTCATGCTGACCGGCCCCCGGGCGGCGTCGGCGCTGATCGTCGCATCATTGATGACCAATCTGATGGCTTCGGACGACCTGTTGTTCCCATCGGGCCAAACGGTGCCCAACGTCATCGCGATTACCTTCTTCGCCATGTTCATCACCGGGGCTATTCAGTTTCTGGCGGGCCGCACGCGATTAGCCAACATCGTCAAGAACATCCCCCAGCCGGTGGCGGCGGGGTTCATGAACAGCGCCGCGCTTACCGTCATTCTGCAACAGGGCTGGTCGCTCCTCGATATCCCGAAACAGGAAACCATCCTCGAATACCTGGCCCATATCGGCGAGGCCAGGCCGTTGACCCTTATTCCGGGCCTGATTGCGATCGCCGTAATGTTCCTGGCCAAGAAGCAGCTCTCCAGCATGCTGGCCCCGGCCGCCGGCCTTTTCGCGGGCACCGCCGCCTTTTACGCCATGCGGGCGGCACTGAAGGGCGCCGACGTGGGAACGACGCTCGGCGAGGTGACCTCGCGCCTGCCCATCCTGCAGACGCCCGAAATGTTTACCAGCCTGACGGCGGGCGGCGATCTTCTTGCGGTGGTG
>JAESSX010000264.1 GCA_016763915.1 Rhodospirillales bacterium | reverse complement strand
CCTTCCACAGCCTGGTCGGCCTCGCCGCCGTGTTCGTCGCCGTGGCCGCCTTTTATAATCCGGAAGCCTATAATATCGGCACCCTTGGCGACATTCATTCCGCCAGCCTCATTGAAATGTCGTTAGGCCTGGTCATCGGCGCCATCACGTTTTCCGGTTCGATCATCGCGTTTTCCAAGCTGCAGGGGCTGATGAGCGGCAACCCGATCACCTTCAGGATGCAGCATCCCCTGAACGCCGCCATCGCCGCCGCCATCGTGGTGCTGATCCTGATGCTGGTCGGCGGACAGTCGCCCAACACGTTTTGGATGCTGACGGCGCTTAGCCTGGCTATCGGGTTCCTGATCATCATTCCCATCGGCGGCGCCGACATGCCGGTCGTCGTGTCGATGCTGAACTCCTATTCCGGCTGGGCGGCCTGCGGCATCGGTTTCACGTTGTCGAACCCGGCGCTGATCATTACCGGCGCCCTGGTCGGATCATCAGGCGCCATCCTCAGCTACATCATGTGCAAGGGTATGAACCGCTCCATCTTCAACGTCATGCTGGGCGGGTTCGGCGGCGATACGTCGGCGTCTGGGGCTTCGGCGGCGTCGAGTGGGGACAAGACCGCCAAGTCGGGCGCCGCCGAGGATGCGGCGTTCCTGATGAAAAACGCCAACAAGGTGATTATCGTTCCCGGCTACGGCATGGCCGTGGCCCAGGCCCAGCACGCGCTCCGGGAAATGGCCGATGTCCTGAAAGCGGAAGGCGTCGAAGTCGCCTATGCCATCCACCCGGTGGCCGGGCGCATGCCGGGGCACATGAACGTGCTGCTGGCCGAAGCCAACGTGCCCTATGACGAGGTCTTCGAGCTGGAGGAAATCAACCACGAATTTTCCACCGCCGACGTCGCCTTCGTCATTGGAGCCAACGACACCACCAACCCGGTCGCCAAGACCGATCCTTCCAGCCCGATCGCCGGGATGCCGATTTTGGATGTGGAAAAAGCGGGCACGGTGCTGTTCGTCAAGCGGTCCCTGTCACCGGGCTATGCCGGTGTCGATAATCCGCTGTTTTACGCCGACAACGCGATGATGATGTTCGGCGACGCCAAGAAAATGACCGAGAAAATCGTCCAGGCGCTGGGGTAGTGGCGGCAATCCGGGCACACGAAAACCGCCGGGACAAAGAGTCCTCGGCGGTTTGTTTAGGTTTAAATCAGGCGGGCGGACGCCCCGATCAGAAGCCTTCGCGTTCCAGACGTTTGCGTTCCAGCTTACGGGCGCGGCGAACGGCCTCAGCCTTTTCACGGGCCTTGCGTTCGGACGGTTTTTCGTAGGAACGGCGCAGCTTCATTTCGCGGAAAATACCTTCGCGCTGCATCTTTTTCTTCAGCGCCTTGAGGGCCTGATCGACGTTATTATCGCGTACCGAGACTTGCACAGACGGTTGTCTCTCTCCATTTCTAAGGCTCGGAAACATAAGCGTTTTCGAGCTGGGGTGCGCCTTCTATCATACCCATGGCGTTATGGGAAGGGCTGAGGCCTTTAAATTCGAAAGTTTCGGGAATAAAAAGGTGACATCCTGGGGGTAATAATATGGCTATCTTGAAAATTGCCAGAATGGGGCATCCGGTCTTAGGCCGGATCGCCGATCCGGTGGGCGACCCGACGGCGCCGGTTATCCGCCGCCTGATCGCCGATATGGTGGATACCCTGGCCGATGCCGGCGGCGTCGGTCTGGCCGCGCCCCAGGTGCATACCCCGAAACGGGTTGTCATTTTTCATGTTCCCGGCGCCCGGGCTCGAGAGGCGGAAAACGGCGACGAGGACTGGCTCGAAGACGAACCCGGCAGCGCACCCGAGGCTGTGCCGATGACGGTGTTGATCAATCCCGAAATCGAGCCCCTGGACGAGGAAATGGCGCTCGGCATTGAAGGATGCCTGTCCCTGCCCGGGATGTCCGGCATGGTGCCCCGCTACAAGCGGATCCGCTACAAGGCTTTGAGCCCGGACGGCTCCGTCATCGAGCGCGAGGCGAGCGGCTATCATGCCCGGGTGGTGCAGCACGAATGCGACCATCTGGATGGAATCCTGTATCCTATGCGTATGGACGACCTCTCGACTTTCGGGTATTCCGGGGAAAAGGACCGCGGCGAACTGCCTTTGGGCGAACGGATGCGGGCGAAGAAGGAGGCCGATGATGACGAAACCCGATGACCGGACGGCGGTTCGCGACCGGATTCTTGTCGCCACGTTGCCCCATGCGGCGTTCGACGGCTGGTCCCGTGCCGCGCTTAAGGCCGGGGCCGCCGATGTGGGCCTGGACGAAGGCTGGAAGCAGGACATGGCGCCGAGGGCATTCCCCGGCGGCATTCCCGACCTGGTGGACCATCTGGCCGATTGGACCGACCGCCGGATGCTCGACGAATTGGCCAAGCTGGACCTGGAGTCCATGCGTATCCGCGACCGCATCGCCGCCGGCGTGCGGGCGCGCTTGCAGGTATTGGCGCCATACCGCGAAGGGGTGCGCCGCCTGTTGTCCCATATGTCATTGCCGCAAAACGCGCCGCAGGCGGCCAGGCTGACATGGCGCGCGGTGGATGCTGTCTGGTATGCCGCCGGCGATCAGTCCAGCGACTTCAACTATTACACCAAGCGCGGCCTTCTGGCGCCGGTCTATTCGACGACCGTGTTGTACTGGCTGGCCGACGAATCCGAGGATTTCGCCGACACCTGGGCTTTTCTGGACCGGCGGATCGGCGATGTGCTGAAAATACCGGCGGCCTCGTCGCGGATCAAAAAGGCTCTGTCCATGCTGCCCGGCCCGCTCCGCGCTTTTCGCCGCGCCCGGGGCTAATGGGGCCGGGCCGGGCCGCTAATAAATGGGGCACGGCTTGGGGGAGCCGTGCCCCAAATACGAGTTCTAAAATGCTCCCGTCCGTATGGAGGACCGGGAACGATTGCCGAGAAAGCCGCCGGCAACGATAAACGTACAGGCGGCGAGGGGGGGTGGCCGCCTGTAAGAACACAATGGCCGGGCTTCTGTTCCTGAGCCAGTCACATTGGTACACGGTTGCGTGAACGGATTTTTTCTGAGTACGTCTCTGGCGTGTTTCCTTCGTCTCGCCTATGATGACAACCCCCGGGGAACAGGGTCAGGAAACAGGACCCGCCCATAGTGAACGAGCGGATAATAATGGAAAACACCGCGTCTGCGCCCAATCCGTCTTCGCCGCCTCAAAACGGCGCGACTGCCGGTGCGCCCGGAAGTGGTCGCCGGGATCTGGCCGATCATTTCCTGATGTGTTCCAGGCTCGGGCGCTATCTGACCGTGGCCGACGGCAGCCGGTTCGTCATCACCGACGATTTCCGGGAATTCCCGGTGCAGCCCGAAGCCGCCGCCATGGCCTCCATTTATTCCAAGGATCTGCTGGTGGCGCAGGCGGCGTTATTGCCCTTAGGCGGTTCCGTCCACAAAATGTCGATCGTCAAGCGCGACAAATACGAACGCCTGTTCCACCTGATCGAGGAACAGGCCCTGTCCGATGTCGTTCGCAATTCGGCCAACGAAGTCCTCAATGCCGGTTTTCGCAATGCCCAAATACGGGCGCTGGAAGCCGAACTGGGAGACAAGCTGAGCCCGGCGCGCATGCGCTACCGTGCCTTTCTGGAAATCGTAAAGCAGCTGATGGACCGCAACATCACCGCGGGTCCGTTTCTGGACGAATTCCGAGATTTCACCAAGATCGTGGCCGGCAAGCTGGATTTCGGAATTTACAGTTTCTGTCTGGACCGCATGTTCGGCAGCCCCCGCATCACGATGAAGATCAAGAAACTTCTGGTGCTGGAAATACTACAATTTCCGCCGATTATCCGCCGCGAGCTGCTGACCAATATTCTGGCGCTCCGCGGTCAGGCCCGGGAATTGACGGAATTCGTCAAATACATGGTGGCAACCGAACTCGGCAAGAACGCAGCCATTGAAATCGAGTTGCTGGAAGCCTTCAAGCTTCGCCGCCTGTCCATGGAAGATATCGAAACCAGCCTCAACGCCCGCACCGTATAGAGCAATCTGCCCTCGAGCGAGGGCAGATACGTTGCTCCAACTATTTAGAATCGATCAAACCGGCCCGGTTCAATCGCCGGTCAGGTCGGCGATGATGTCATTCTGGTTTTGCCTGAAATCGTCCAGGGTCCGGGCGATTTCCTCGTCGCTCAGCGCCAGGATCGCCGCGGCCAGAAGGGCGGCGTTCTTTGCTCCCGCCTTGCCGATGGCCAGGGTTCCGACCGGGATCCCGCCCGGCATCTGCGCCATCGACAGAAGGCTGTCCATGCCGCCCATGACCCGGGTTTCCATCGGCACGCCCAACACCGGCAACGGGGTAATGGCTGCGACCACACCGGGCAGGGCGGCGGCCATTCCGGCGCCAGCGATAATCACCTTGATGCCGCGGTCGCGGGCGCTGGCGGCATATTCGTTGACCTGACTAGGGTTGCGGTGGGCCGACAGGGCCTTCGCTTCATTGGGAATGCCGAGCTGATCCAATGTTTCCACTGCATTTTTCATAACCTCCCAATCGGACTTGCTGCCCATCAGGATGCCGACGAGAGGGTTCGTATCTGTCATGTTTGTTTTCACCGTTAAAAGCCGGCCTTGCCGTGGAAAGGGGCTTATCCCCTAGCCGCAAGTACCATCAGAAGCCGGCAATTATAGGATTCGCCGCCACTTGGGCAAGTGTCGTCAAGAATATTTTAACCACAAATTGTGTTATAATGCGGCTTAACGTTAATCCATGTCTAAGATCCGGGCCAATTGGTTGAGGACTGAACGGGATGGACGTAAACAAGACCAATGCCATATCGCCTGTGGGATCCAGAGGTTCCAAACAGGAACGAAAGCGTGATCCCGAGGAAGAACAGCAGGAAAACGGCCGGGATTCCAAAGAAGGGGGCTTGGGCGTTTCACCGTGGCAGGGTACCGAGGCTTTTGCTATTGACGGGATTCTGGCCGGGGATATGGACCCCAGAGTCAGCCAGGCTCTGGAAAGTCTGGCGAGCCAGATCGAACCGCTTCGCGCCGAGGTCGAATTGGCCCAGGGCCGTGAAGCCCACTTCAGGGAACTGTCGGAAAAACATTCGTTCCTGCCGCTTTCGGGGCGCCGGGAATTTTTCCGGGAATTGGCCCACATCCTGTCTCGCATGGAAGACCTTAATTCGCCCGCACTGATCGTGCTGCATCTGGTCAATGGGGACGATATTCGCCAACGGCTTGGCCGCAGCGCGCTGGACGGGGCTTTGGTCCATGTGGCGGCGGTTATCGACCAGTCCCTTCTGCCCACCGATGCGGCCGGCAATCTGGACGGCAATGATTTCGGCCTTGTTCTTCTGGCCGGCGACCTGGCGTTAGCCAGGAACAGGGCCCAACGGCTGGTCGATGCCATTACCAACCAGCCGTTTGTTTGGCAGTCGAACGCCGTAACCCTTCAGGTCGTCACCGGCGTCGCCATGCTGGATGGCAAAACAACCCCGGAAACCGCCCTGGACGCCGCGGACCGCGATCTGCTCCAGGCCCATACGGCGGCGAAGCAATCGGCAAAAGTTGCTCAGGAGGATGAACAGGACGGGCAAGACGGCCAGACCGGCCAAGAGGGCCAGATCTAACGGCCACCGCCACGTTCAGGCGATAATGTCAGGCAGAAGCTGGTTCTTGATATTGTTGATCTCGTCTTTCAGGACGAGCTTGCGTTTCTTCAGCCGTTGAATTTCCAGCTGATCGAAAGGCGTCGCATTCAGACGTTCGGATATTTCATCGTCCAGTCGACGATGTTCAATTGTCAGGTCTGAAAGCTTTTTTTTCAGATAGCCCGTGTCGTTCATCGGCTTCGATGTCTGTTGCGTTGTCCCATTCTATCAGACTTTTGCCAGGAACGGTAGAAGTCGTGTCGGAACGCCGGTGTTGTTTTTCAGGACGGTGGATTTTCGCGGCCAATTCCATTACCCTAGTAGGGTAAATATCTTACTACTATGGAGGTAATGATATGAGTCTAGGTGATACGGTCGACACGTTGGTATCAAAACATCACGCTCTTGAAGAAGCCATCAAACAAGAAAACAACAGACCTCATCCCGACGATATCGAAATCGCCAGCCTCAAAAAGCAGAAACTCCGAATAAAAGACGAACTCGCAGCCCTGGATGCTGCTTAGCGGTTAGCACCTGCTTTTTTGTGTCGGTCTTTTCAGGCCGGTCCTTGTGAACCTTCCCGTTTGACTGCAGTTTTCGTTGCGGTAAAGCATCCGTTTAAACTTAATTTGTCCCCTTTTAAAGGTATCCGTCAAAGCCGGAATGGTTCGTGGCGAGCTAATCCGGTTTCAACCAGGGCCGGTATTATGGAAAATCCCGGAAGAAAAGTACGCAAACATCTACTTTGGTCGACATTTGTCTACATTTCCGGAATTCAGCCCTGTTTTCAGACACTTAAACAGCGATCAACAGGCCCGCTGCCAAGCAGTCGGCGAAAGAAATCTCTTCGGTCCGGCCCAACCCGGTGGGATCGGCGCCAAACCAAATTCACAATGTCAAAGAGCGTGTTCCGGACTGACGGAATATTAAGACATATTTAGGAAATTTTTCACGAAAAGTCAAGAAAAATAGGATTAATATATGGCGCCGAAAACGCCATTGCCCCCTCATGCCGGGGAGGCCGCCAAGGCGGCCGTCTCGAGGGAACGGCCCGGTGAGTGGTGGGGGGCATGATCATTTCCCCACAGGGAACAAAGCATCCAGTCGCCGTTTTATCGGCCAGTTGCGCCTTGGGGTTATGTGGAGCGCGCCAGCGTATTAGAACTAAGTGCTGTGTCCCCGGAATTGCAAGTAAGGTGCCCCCAGGACTTCCAGGACTCTCAGGACTTTCAGAGCCTCTCAGAGTTTCTTTTTTCCGGTCCCTTTTTTCAGGGACCGTTTGGCCCTATCTCCTTCGAAAAAACGGCTTCGATTTCTTTAAATAAGGCAGCAATGTCTTCGTCTTTGATATCTATGTCATTTTTCTCAAGTGTACCAATTGGATCTCTCATGTAATCCAAAGTTTTATTTTTATCTGATAATATTTTTTGAAAAACCTGATCTTCAATCGGCTTTAGCAAACGGGTGATCCCGTCTTCCTGTTCTGCCGTGAGGCCAAGATTACTTTCCCCAACCCCTATTCTATCGAATTGTATTTCTGTGGAGATGTTATCTATCTCCTTTAGTTTATCTGCATCGACGTGGGGAAGTGACAGAAGCTCCTCTTTATTCAATGTGACAATTGCGTAATCCTGGGAAATTCTATTTTCGGTAATTGCTTCTATTGCGTCCCGCTCAGTTGTCTTAAAAGTGGAAGAATCAGATATTATCGTGGGGCTTTCGTCTTTTTCTAAAAAAGGAATGACCCCTGCAACCTGCAGAGGAGTTGGAAGGTTAAGCTGTGAAATTGTAAAATACTTCTGATATTCCCAAGTCACGACATCCGGAATAACCATTGGCAGGCTATCATCAACAATCTGTTTAATTTTATTATTTACCACAGACGTAATAATTAGATTTGTTAGGGTAATAGCGAAGGCAAATACAATCGCGGCAGCAGTTCCGCCAAAGAACATAATAAATGCAAACGTGAAAATTTCTATAAGATACACCCACCATTTCATGCGAACGTTGGTTGTGTAATAGCTTCTGTCTTCATTTAAGACTAGAGAAATAGTTTGTTCTTTTTCGTTTAGCTCTATATCTAATGTAAGTCTTGCGGATAAATCAATAATAAATATACTTTTTTTAGCACTTCCAGTTATGTCAATAACCAGTGCATCGTCGACAGTCAGGGTAAGAGTACGTAGAGTAATGTTTAAGTCTTTAATGGCTTTTGAAATTGCATTGTCGAGTTTCAAGTCTCCATTGTTGGTTATTTTATAAACACCGTCAGTGGTTGTTTGAGATACGCTGAGTTGATTGTCATTTAAACCAAGAGCTTTAAGCAGCCCTGGTTGAACAATATAAGTTATAAATATTTGGTTGGAGCAAAGTGCCGCTGTATTACAGTACGGGCCGGTACTTGGTATTGTTCCATAAGCCAGGGCAGGCGTGCCTGGATTTTTCGATATGGTTTGCATTAAAATGCCGAACGAAGACTCGTCTTCCCCAGAACCGGTGGTGTGTTCCTGAATGGCATATCGAAATGTCTTGGGTACGATATATGGGTAGTTTTCCTGAATGAAACCCAATTTAACGCTAGCGATAGTGTAGCTAGTGTCCGAAAAAAGATCAGAAAACTTTGTATTCAATATTATATTTATATCACTTAAATATTCAGGTATATTTGGCGCTTCAAGTAAGACACTGACCAAGGAGTCTTTCTCAAAATTCATTATAATATCGCTTTTTACTCCTTCTCCTGGGACGATTTCACCATCAATTCTTTGCAGAAACAATTTGATATTAAAATACCAATCATCAATATCAACTTGCACGGTATCGTCTTCATTCTTCATTGAAAACGTGCCCTTTGGCATAGGGATGCGCACTTCAATGATCTCTCCGGAACCGCCATTTATCTCGAAAGGCCCCAATTCCGTGTTTATGTTGCAATCAATCTTAAATAAGCCAAAAAATGAATGGGTGAAATCTTTATCCAGTTCTTTTTTTATCAAACCGGAATCGAACGCTTTTCTTAAACCGATATTTAAATTTGTGACTCTGGTGGCAACAACGGTATCCCAGCCATTCGTTAATTCAACGCCCATAACAAACCCCCCTGAAAAAAGATGAGATGCGGACAAGTGTTAGTTTAATAAAAACAGCGTATTCACCAAATAAATTTGAATAGGCACGGTCTTGTGCTGCTGCCGGTTTTATTTTGGTATAGTAAATATTGCTTCAGACCCATAACTGCTAAAGTCTTTATTAAAGTCATATAGCGCTCTGTATGATTTGCCTCTCTCTAATTTTATACCTTCTTTAATTTTAATAACTATTTGGCCAGCGGAATATGAAGACAGGTGGCCAATTATATTCAATGCATTTTCCTGCCGCACAGGCTCATCTAAGCTGTAAACATCAATATATTGTCGGTTTAATTCAGGGTTATTACCATTTGGAGTAACAAATCCAATCGATATTTGAGAAGCACTCACAGTGAGTGCATAGATCACAGATTGGAAAACTGTTACTTCCGCCCCTCCAACCAATGATGAGTAAGAGCAAACTGATTGCAGACGATCACCCATCAAAAAGCCGACGCAATAAACACCATTATAGAAATTCACATCCATTGATTCGGCAGTAACCGTAAATGTGGCCTTTGAAGTACTGCTGTAAATGCCTTCTCTTTTAACAATATTATTTTCTATATCCTCATACGGTGGCGTAATCGCTCCTTCCCAAACAACAATTTGATAATTGTCCTGTTTAAGATTGACAAAATCTAAGGCTTTAACCTCTATATTTAGTTCGTTGGCGTTTATTACAGTGACATTAATGGAAGATATTGTTGTTGGGGATTGGTTGAAGTCAAAAAGCTCTATATCGCTATCTGAACTTTGATTAACCAGTTGCGATTTATTGCTCATAAACCTTCCCTTTTTCTATTTTATAAAATTGCCATCAATCGAAAGGCGTTCAAAAATGGTTTGCTGAGTTGGATTGTAAATCCCCTCACGCCTCCCCCCTGCCTCGGCTGATCTGTTCAAATTATAAGTATGATTAAGAAGCGTGCGTCCAATTGTTAATGCACCAATAGATGGTTGCATACACTTAATGCACCCGTAAAGGTTTAAGTTTTTGTGAGCTCTGGTGACACCTTGTGGAATTGCGGGGAAATAAGGGATTTCCGGGGACACGGGGAAATTCCGCAAAGCCAACCCGCTCCACAAAACCCGAATGCGCAGGCTGGCCGTCCGGGCGCTCCCCTCTAAAGGCTCTCGGCCTTTTTCCGCAGCTTGAATTTTTGGACTTTGCCGGTCGAGGTCTGCGGCAGGGGGCCGAAGACCACCGTCTTGGGCGCTTTGTAGTGGGCCATGTTGTCGCGGCAGAAATCGATAATGTCCTGTTCGGTGGGGGCGTGGCCGGGGTCTTTCAACTCGATAAAGGCGCACGGGACCTCGCCCCATTTATCATCCGCTTTGGCGACCACGGCGGCGGCCAGAACATCCGGGTGTTTGTAGAGGACGTTTTCAACTTCGATGGAGGAGATATTCTCGCCGCCGGAAATGATG
>JAESSX010000263.1 GCA_016763915.1 Rhodospirillales bacterium | reverse complement strand
TCCTTGGGGTGGACGAATTTGATATCGTCAATAATATTCAACTCCTTCAACAGAACAGCGCAAACCAGGCCGTCGAAGTCGCTACGGGTAACCAATCGAAACATGTCGTCACTCATAATTTCATACCTTCACTTTACTTCCCGCCCCCCTTTCAGGGGTTTGATTGAAATGACTGGATCATCTTAAACCATCCTTTTGGCATAGTAGAAGCCCTTCGCCTATTTTGACGGTCGCAGACCATAAACGGGTTCGGGTAAATGTTGCGTTAATAACCATCCCCCGGTTGCCGGGGCGGACGTAATTCATGCGCCAGCCAGACGGTGACGGCCAGCAAGGTAACGGCGCCCGCCTGGTGCAAAGCCGCCAGCGGGACCGGCACAACCAGCACCAGGGTCGATATGCCAAGACCCACCTGAACCAGGCAAACCGCCATCAGCGCCCGGGCGGCCAGCCGCTGCGAGGGCGTCAAACGGGCTTTGGTGGTGCGCCACCAGAATATTCCTACCGAAATCAGAACGCTCATCGCCAGCAACCGGTGATCGAACTGCACGGTCATGATATTTTCAAAAACATTGAGGTACGGCGGCGTGAGATCGCCGAGTCCCTCGGGGATCAGCTCGCCGTCCATCAGCGGGAAGGTGTTATAGACGTGTCCGGCATCCAGTCCGGCGACGAAGGCGCCGGAAATAATGGTCACGCCAACCAGGCCCAGCAAGGCCCAGGCCCCGTGCCTCAAGCGCCTGTTCCCGGCGTCTCCGCCCGGGTCCGGTTTCAACAAGCCCAGAGCCACCCACTCGATAGCGGCGAGGATAACCAGCGCCAGGCCGAGGTGCGCGGCCAGCCGGTACTGGCTGACATCGGGCCGGTCGACCAGGCCGCTTTTCACCATGTACCAGCCCAACAAGCCCTGCAGACCGCCGAGAATGAAAAGTCCGATCACTTTGCCCAGCAACGCGCCGCTGATCCATCGCTTGAACGCAAACACCATCATGGGAACGAAAAACGCGATCCCGACGAGGCGGCCCAGAAGCCGGTGCAGATATTCCAGCCAGAAAATGGATTGGAATTCCGCCACGGTCATGCCGGCGTTGACCTTGCGGTATTCGGGGGATTGCCGGTAATCGGCGAAAACCTGCTCCCAGGCCGCCGGGTCCAAAGGCGGCAGCCATCCGGTGACCGGATGCCAGTTGACCATGGACAACCCCGATTCGGTCAGGCGGGTAACGCCGCCGAGCACGATCATGAAAAAAATCAGGGCGCAGACGGACAACAGCCAGACGGCAACGGGTTTTCTATGTTCGGATGGCATGCCGACAGAATAAGGAATCAAACGTCCGGCGCAAGAATGTCACGGCCCATGGCCTGGGACAGCAGCATGTAAACCTTGCCGATATCCGACGACAGGAAGATGCCCTTGAGCATGCCTTCCTGATCGCGTTTCTTGGCTTCGCCGAGCATGACCTCGAATTCGGTGAAGTAGCGGTTGACGTATTCGCGGAATTCGCCGTCTTGCTGGTACTTGTCGCGAATCGCGCCCAATCGGGCCTTTTCGCGGAAGCCCAGCATCTTGCGCACGAAGACCCCCTTCTCGCCCCGGGTGAACCGGCGCCAGTCGTCCTCGGTAATCTGGGTTTCCAGAACCCGGCTCATATCGACGGCGATGGATTGCAGGCGTTCGGAAATGAAACTCGACTGATGGATGAAATCCTTTACACCGGATTCCTCCATGCGCCCTTTCAGGGCTTTCAGAAGGGCATTGGCTTCGTTCGAGGCCTTGCGCATTTCCGTGGTCTGATAATCCAGCGATTGGCTGACCTGCGACGCATTCTGGGCCACCGTGGCGGTCACCCGCGTCAGGGCATCGGAATGGCTTTTCACCCGCTGGTCCCAGGCGGCGACCTTGCCCAGGGCGACTTCGGTGACGCTGCCGAGCTCACCGGCGCGCCGCGCCAGCGCCTGGCTGAGCGCTTTCACCCCGCTTTCGGCCTGGCTGTAGGTGGCCCCCATGGCCGACAGCTGGCGTTGCAGGGATTCCGTTGCTCCGCCCAAGGTGGAGGACACTTGCTCGGCCTCCTCGTTGACGCTTAGGGTCTGGGCGCGGAAGGTCTCGATGACCTTGGTCAGTTTGGCGGCGTTAAGGTCCGAGGCCACCGTCGCTTCGGCCGAGCGCTGGGTCAGCGATTCGCCGACCCGCGACAGGCGGGAAACGGCCTCCTCCGACGAATTTTTGAGCATGTCCGTTTGGTGGCTTATATTGTCGGCGGTCTGCTCGATGGTCGCGGCCGAGCGTTTTTCGATGGCCTCCAATTCCCGCAACCGGTTGCCGATATCCTGGCCGGCGTTTCTCAGGCCGGTACTGGCCGATTCCGACATCACCCCCAATTGTTCATAATTGTTCTGCAGGTCGATGCTCAGGGCTTCCATCTGGGACAGCGCTTTTTCCGAAACCATGGACATATTGTGTCCGTGGCGCTGAAGCTGATCCGCCGTCTGGGAAATGGATTTCGACGCTTCGTCGGAATTCCGGCTGACCTCCTGGGCGCGGGCCTGCAACCTTTCGCCGAGCCGGTCCATATCCAGGGACGCCTTGTTGGACACATCGGTCAACCCGGTGGCCTGCTGGTGCAGGGCGTCGGCAAACGAGCGGACATGCTTGGTCGCGGTATTGTAGGTCAGGGTTATTTCCTGGGTACTGCGCCCGAGAAGACCGCTGACGTCGTTGAAACGGTCCCGCGCCTGATCCAGCGAGGAGTTCAGTTCCCCGACATGACCGGACAGCGAAACCGCTATGCCTCTCAGGTTTTCCGCGGCGCGGGCCGATTCCCCGGTCGCCGCTTCGACATGCTCGCGCATCTGTTCGCTGACCTGGGTGATATCGGCCACCGCGGTTTCGGCGGATTGCGACAGCTCGATGGCGCCGGTCTCCAAGGCCGCGGTGACGTTGCCGACCCGGGTGACGGCCATATCCGATGCCGCGCCGAGATGCTCGGTATTTTTTGCCAGTTCCCCGTCGACCGCCTTCAGGCGCTCGGCGGTACGGATGGAGATATCTTCGAGTTCTAGTGAGCGTCTTTCCAGTATTCCGCCGACGGCATCGATCTGCTGTGACGCCTGGCTGCTGACCTGGGTCAAATCATCGGATTGGCGATGCATGACCTCGGTCACCAGCGACAGCAACTGCGCCGCGCGATCGGCGCTGACCTCAAGGTCGCGTGACCGTTGGACAAAGGCGGCGCCGGCCTTGTCGACATCGATAACGGCCTTGTCGCCGGACTGGCCCAGGGACTCGGATGTGCGGGTCAGGATTTCGGCCACGTCGCGCATTTTTCCCGCGGCCCCGTCCGACGTTTCCACCACTTCCGTCAAGGAGCGTCGCATATCCTCGCCGAAGGTGCGCAATTTTTCCCCGGCCCGCTCACCGGCCGTATCCAGTTCACCGGCGCGTTGGTTCATCACCCGGCCGGTGTTCAGCATCATTTTGGCGGCGCGCGCGGACGTCTGCACCAGCCGTTGCGTGCGGTCGTCCAGCAAGCGGGACATGCCTTCGACTTCGCCCGTGGCCTTGGCGGTGACCTGGCTCAAATCCTGGGCCCGGTCGTTGACCAGGTTACCCAGTTCCTGAAGCCTCAGCGTGGCGGATTCGGACGTGCCGCCGATTTCATCGAGATGCTTGCGGAAGGCTTCGACCACCTGGACGGCCATCCCGGACGAGGAATCGAGATCGGTGGCGGCCTGCTTCAGGGCTTGGCGGACCAGCCCCACATCGGCGGCGCCGCGCCCGGAAATCCGGCTCAGGTCGGCCGAATGTTTCTGCAGGGCTTCGGCCAGTTCGCTGATCTGTCCGCCCGCCTTTTCCGAGGCTTGCGAAATTTCATGGCTCCTCTGGCCGAGCGCGTCGCCGACAGCGCCGATCCTGAGCACGCTCTGATTGGCGATTTGGGCCAGGGCATCGGCGCGTTCGCCCAGAACATCGCCGACCTTGCCGACTTCGCCGATGGCGTGATCGGCGGATTGTGACAGGTCCGCCGAGCGCGCCTTGATCTGCTCGCCGGCCAGATCCACCTTGGCCAGAACCTGTTCCGAAATCCGGTTAAGATCAAGGCCGCTTTGTTTCAGCCGGTCGCCCACGCTATCCGCGCCGGCCGCCGTCTGCTGCGCCAGTTCGTTGACATCGCGCGCCTGTTGCCGGAAGGCGTCGCCCGCGCCGCGCACTTTCTCCGTGGCCGCCTCAACCGTCACCGTCAGCCCCTGGGATTGTTCCTTCAATTCTTCGCTCATGGCGTGAAGGAGTACGGTTACGGCATCCGACGTGTGGTTCAGGGCATCGGACTGGCGCGCCAGATTAACCTCGATTTCCGAGGTTTTGACCTCAACCCTCTCGGCGGTCGCGGCCAGGGCGTCCTGCTGATTGCGCAGGGTTTCGCGCATGACGCCGGCCTGGCCCGACGCCAGTTCCGTTTGTTGGTTCATGTCGCGGATGTGACCTTTAAGGTTTTCGGAACCGGCGCGCACGACGGAAATGGAATTTTCCGCCGTGACTTCCAGAGACTCGATCCGCTGACCCAGCGCCTCGCCGGCCTCGGCCACACCGTCCTGGATCATGGACACGGATTCTTCCGCCGAGGACCGCATCGCCCGAATGTGCCGCTGGGTGGCTTCGCCCGCCCGTCCGGCGCCGTCCTCGATGCCCGAGGCGGCTTCATCCGCCGACTGCTTCAGGGCCTCGATATGCTGGTGCACGGTCTCGCCCGCTTTTTCGATACCGTTGCGGACGGCCGCAACCGTATCGTCGGCCTGCGCCTTAAGGGCGGCCATACGGTGTTCAACAGCCTGCCCCGTCCGTTCGGTGCCGTGCTCGATGACGGTAACGGTTTCTTCCGCCGACTGCCTCAGGACCTCAATATGATCCTGCACGGTCTCGCCGACCTGTTCGGTGCCGTCCCGGACCGCGGCAACCGTCTCATCGGTCTGCGCCCGAAGCGCCGCAATCCGCAACTCAATGGTCTCGCCCGCCTGTTCGGCGCCGTCCTCCATATTTGATACGGCGCCATCAATCGACTGGCGCAGGACCTCGACCCGCTGGCCCAGCGCATCGCCGGCCTGATCGACGCGGCCGGCGACTTCCACCGACACCGCGCCCAGGTGGTCGCTGCGGGCTTTCAGGGCGTCCGCCGACTCGTGTGTGCGCGCCGCCGCGTTGTCGGCGGCCTCCATCAGTTCACCGGTGCGGCGGAGGAGAATTTCCGAAAGATCCTCGACCCGCGCCGAGGCCCGGTCGGAACTGACGGTCAGGTCGCGGGTGCGCAGGTTGAGCACATCGCCGGTTTCGCGCGCCCGCTCGGCGGCACGCTCCGATACGGTTTCCAGCTCGGCGGTCTGGTTGCGTAACGCTTCGGCAATGGCATGGGCGCGCAAATCGGCGTCTTCGGATACCCGGGACAGTTCCAGGGTGCGCTGATGCACCAGGGCGCTTGCCTTTTCCCCCCGCTTGAGGGCTTCCTCCGACGCCTGGCTCAGGTCACGGGACTGGCGGCGCAGGCTCTCGGTGATTTCGCCGATGCGTGTTTCCGCCTTGTCGGAAGGATAAATCAAACGCCGCAAATGCCAGCGCAGGGACTCGGTATCGCGTTTCAGGCTTTGCCCGCGTTCCCAAAAGGCGATCACCATCCACAGCAACGCCAGCGGCGTGAAGGCGCCGGCGGCAAGCCCGCCGACTTCGTGCGGCAGCAGTTCACCCAGGTTGGCCCAGCCGAAAACGCCTTCGACGTAATCATAAACGCCCCAAACCCAGGCCGCGCTGACCAGCAGGCCAACCAGGGAGTAAAACCGGACCCGCAGCAAAAGAGGCTGTTTCCACGCATCGCCGCCCGCGAACACGGCCCCCTCGGGCCCGTCTTCGGGCTTTGCCGCCGCGCCGCCCGGCGGAAGATCAAGCGGATCGTGTTCCGGTTCTACCGGTTTCCCCGCCTTCGCGCCGCTGCCTTGTTTTTCGGCCATGCCTGCCGCCCCAATATGTGTTTGTTTTTGTTCGTTTGCCCAGGGACAGCCATGATCATACACCCCAACATACAGTAGGTAAATGGGGTGTTTGTCACAATATATTGGTAATTATAGCCGGAATGGGGGCCTAAAACAGATGCTGGCCGATGGTCAGAACAACCACCGCACCAAACCGTCCGCCCCCTCGGCCACGGCAAGCAGCAATGAGCCGAACCACGCGAACGGCGCCGCCAACTTCGGAAACCCCCACCAGAGCAGACTCAACAGGAACACCAACCCCGTCACCCCCAGCGCCCCCAGCGCCGGGTACCTTAAGCGCACAGTATTGTCCTTGGCCGCGTCCTTCCCGTCCGTGTCGATAAACGCCTTTGATTCCCAGACCGCGTCGAACACCATTTTCATAAATGCCAGCGCCACCGCCGCCAGCCCCGCCACCCCATGCGCCGCCGTCGGCAGCAGGGTCGAAAACAGCATCAGGTAAATCCACAGATTCCGGAAATCACTCGGCGCCTCCCGAAGCCCTTCGAAAATCGGCCCCAGCGGCAGTACCGGCTGGGGGCCGATCTGGTTGGCAAGCGACACCGCCGCCGC
>JAESSX010000262.1 GCA_016763915.1 Rhodospirillales bacterium | reverse complement strand
TTGGTGTTTCCTGTTGGCTTCGTCAACAGCGTCGCCCATAATCGCCTGCGAAAAGCCACTAACGAAAATGGGTTTTCCGGTCCGGGATACCGGAACGCTTTAAAAACAATCCACCATGGGGCCGCTCAGGGAGGGATGTGAATGACTGACGCTGCGCCATCAGACCGCTCGCTGGACACTTTACCCAAGCTGTTGGCCGAGAACGTGCGCGTGCGCGGCGACAAACCGGCCAGCCGCGAGAAGGATTACGGCATCTGGCTGTCGTGGACCTGGCGCCAGATCGCCGGCGAAATCCGGGACATCGCCTGCGGCCTGGCGGCGCTCGGCGTTAAAAGCGGCGACAAGGTCACCATCTGCGGCGACAACCGCCCGCACCTGTACTGGTCGATGACGGCGGTGCAAACCCTGGGCGCCATTCCGGTGCCGGTCTATCAGGATTCCGTGCCCGACGAGATGCAATACATCTACCAACACGCCCAAGCCCGCTTCGCCATCGTCGAAAACCAGGAACAGGTCGACAAACTGCTGGAAATCAAGGACCGGACGCCGGCCCTGGAGCACATCGTCTACAAGTTCCCGCGCGGCATGCGCCATTACGACCAGCCCTTCCTGCACCTGCTCGCCGACGTGCAGGAACGGGGCCGCGCTTATCATGCGGAAAACCCCGGCTTTTATGAGGACTGCGTCGACAAGGCCACGGGCTCCGACATCGCCATCATGCTCTATACGTCGGGCACCACGGGGCGGCCCAAGGGCGTGATGCTGAGCTTCGACAACCTCATCATCACCGGGCGCAACGGCGCCGTCCGCGAAGGGTTAAGCGAGGACGAGGACATGCTGGCCTACCTGCCGATGGCGTGGATCGGCGACAATATTTTTTCCGTCGCCCAGGCCTATGTCACCGGGTTCTGCGTCAGTTGTCCGGAGAGTTCGGAAACGGTGCTCGAAGATCTGCGCGAGATCGGCCCGACCTATTTCTTCGCCCCGCCGCGGATCTACGAAAGCCTGCTGACGACGGTGATGATCCGCATCGAGGACGCGGCCCGGATCAAGCAGCGCATGTTCCATTATTTCATGCATGTGGCCAAGCGCGTCGGCATGGATATTCTGGACGGCAAGCCTGTGGCGCCCGTCGACCGGGTGCGCTACTGGCTCGGCAACATCCTGGTCTACGGGCCGCTGAAAAACGTTCTCGGCTTGTCGAACGTGCGCGTCGCCTACACCGCGGGGGAAGCCATCGGTCCCGACATCTTCACCTTTTACCGCTCGCTGGGCCTTAACCTGAAACAGATGTACGCCTCCACCGAGGCCAGCGTCTTCATCACCATCCAGCCCGACGGCGATGTCCGGCCCGAAAGTTCCGGCACCCCCGCCATCGACGTCGAAATCAGGATCGCCGACGACGGCGAGGTCCTGTTCCGCAGCCCCGGCGTGTTCCAGGCCTATTACAAAAACGAAGACGAGACCAGGGCGACCAAGACCGCGGACGGCTGGGTGCATACCGGGGACGCGGGCTACCTCGGCTCAGACGGGCACCTGCATATCATCGACCGGTCCAAGGACGTCGGCAAGCTCAACGACGGCACCATGTTCGCGCCCAAGTTCATCGAAAACAAACTCAAGTTTTTCCCCCACATCAAGGAAGCCGTCACCTTCGGCCACCAGCGCGATTACGTCGCCGCCTTCATCAACATCGACCTGGAATCGGTCGGCAACTGGGCGGAACGGCGCCATCTGGCCTATACCGGGTACACCGACCTGGCCGGACAGGAGGACGTTCAGACGTTGATTTCCGAATGCGTCGCCCAGGTCAACCGCGACCTGGCCGGGGACGAGAAATTGCAGGGCTCGCAAATCAAACGGTTTTTGATCCTGCACAAGGAACTGGACGCCGACGACGGGGAACTGACCCGCACCCGCAAGGTGCGCCGCAAGCCCATTGCCGAAAAGTACGCCGACCTCATCGACGCCCTCTATTCCGGCGTCGACCACTGCAGGATCGAGGCCCAGGTGACCTACGAGGACGGGCGCACCGACATCATCAACGCCGACCTGAAAATCGGCGAAGCCGTGCGCACCGATGCCGCCGGTTCAACGGCGCGGGCGGCGGAATAGGACGGCGGGGACCTAAAGGATCATGACCGCAGGGCGGACCATCGGCGACGTGCTTCTCGACGTGGAAGACATCAGCATTTCCTTCGGCGGGGTCAAGGCGCTGGACAGCGTCAGCTTCGACGTACGCGAACACGAAGTGCTCGCCATCATCGGCCCCAACGGGGCCGGCAAAAGTTCGATGCTGAACTGCATCAACGGCTTCTATAAGCCCCAGGAAGGCACCATCACCTTCAAGGGCAGCCCCCACCACCAGATGCAGACCCACGAGGCCGCCGAACAAGGCATCGCCCGGACGTTCCAGAACATCGCGCTGTTCAAGGGCATGTCGACGCTCGACAACATCATGACCGGGCGCAACCTGAAAATGAAAAAGAACTTCCTCTGGCAGGCGCTGTATTTCGGCCCGGCCTTACGGGAAGAACTGGAACACCGCGCCAAGGCCGAGGAAATCATCGATTTCCTGGAGATCGAGGCGATCCGCAAAACCCCCGTCGGCACGCTGCCCTACGGGTTGCAGAAACGGGTCGAACTGGGACGCGCCCTGGCCGCCGAACCCGACCTTCTGCTGCTCGACGAGCCCATGGCCGGCATGAACCACGAAGAAAAAGAGGACATGTGCCGCTACATCCTCGACGTCAACGACGAATTCGGCACCACCATCGTGCTCATCGAACACGACATGAGCGTGGTGATGGATATTTCCGACCGCGTGGTGGTGCTCGATTACGGACGCAGGATCGCCGTCGGCACCCCCGACGAGGTGCGCGCCAACCAGGACGTCATCGACGCCTATCTGGGAGTCAGCCATGACGGATAAGGGACACCGGTAACCATGGAGCTTCTCGACATCCTTTTCGTGGCGCCGTTCGTGGACATGGCCTCGAGCCCCGTTTTCTTCGCCGAGGTGGTCATCACCGGACTGCTGACCGGGATCATGTATTCGCTGGTGGCGCTCGGTTTCGTCCTGATCTTCAAGGCGTCCGGCGTTTTCAACTTCGCTCAAGGCGCGATGGTGCTGTTCGCGGCGCTGACCCTGGTCGGCCTGATGGAACGCGGCGTCCCGATCCCATTGGCGCTGCCCATAACC